>WLIM01000040.1 GCA_009702205.1 Actinomycetota bacterium
GCCACCGACGGCAGAGGCTGTGCTTCTGCGGAAGTGTGGAACCGCTCAGGTTGGGCATATCCAGGCAGGTGCCTGAATGGCTAAAGGGTAGCCGAACATCTGTTCGAATGGAAACAACACGCCGAAATAGCGCGGCTTAATCTGAAATTCGTGGGGCTATCTAAATTTTGCAGGCATCTCGGGGTTATGGGCGATGATGCCCTTCCAGATATCCCCTGGCTCCTGGCCCATTACAAGTGCTTGTTCAACCGTTATGCCACCTAATTCAGCATGGACGATATCTCGGCTATAAGTATTTGGATCTGGAAAATAATCGGCAATGCGAGCGCGTAGCTCTGTTATTCGCATTCTTCAGAGCTCATTACGAAAGTGATCTAGCAATCTGTTCTGCTTGCTTTGCAGATTCTCCGGCAGTCAAAGGTGAGGCAATCTGACCAATTAACCAATGTAGAACCAAGCTTGAATTAGCAGCGCCGAAAACCTTCGCCAAGCTCTCTTGGACCAGAGTCCAAAGTGGATGAGCGCTGATGGTAACGAAGGCGGCAATATCATCATGATCAGTTTCGGTCATTTTGCGAAGCGCCGGGTCGCTCGAAATCTCACGAGAGAGAATTTGAAGAGCATCCTTCGGTGATGCTGATGCTTTAGCAAGAGCTGCAAGTCTAAGAATTTCAGATTCAAGAAGGCTAAGCATCATCTCTTCTTTATCTGCAAAGTGGTTATAAACAGTTGCTCTAGAAACTTGGGCCCGCGCAGCGATATCAACCATATTTGATTCGTAGGATCCAACTTCTGCAATAACTGTTTTGGCGCCCGAAAGAATTGCGCTGCGGGAACGTTGGGCTGGTGCTACGGTCATTGAATTTTCCAGTTTTCCAAATTTTCCTAAATTTGCCTCGCTAGCAAAAGGCTAAGCGGCGGCTTCTACAACAGTTAGTGATGGAGCATTGGTTGCAAGTAGCGCAATTGATACATCAGAGATAACGCTTAGAAGTGTTAGATCCAATGCTTGGCAGATTGAATTTAGAAGTTCTGAAGATGCTTCTTTCTGTCCACGCTCTACCTCTGAAAGATAACCCAAGGAGACGCGTGCACTTTTAGCAACATCACGAAGGGTGCGACCTTGTGAAATGCGAGCTTGGCGCAGGGTGCTCCCAATATGGGTTCTAAGAAGGGTTACTTCATTTACGGCGCTCACAGGAGAAGAATACGCGAAAAAGTCGCTAACGCGCTCTCAATTGTGGCATTTCTTACCGTGGCGCGGTCCCCTGAAATCGAAAGTTCAATGGCGACGCACTCTCTCTTGGAGGCGATCGCAAGCCACACCGTCCCGGCGCTTTTGCCATATGCCTTTCCAGGTCCAGCTACACCGGTTGTCGAAATTGCATAGTCAGATTTAAAAAGTTGGCGAACGTTCTCTGCCATTGCTTTTGCAACTTCTTCAGATACTGCGCTGTATTTTGTAATGATCCGTTTTGGAACTTCCAATAATTTATTCTTACTGGTGTCGCTATATGTTGTGATGCCACCAAGAAATACTTCTGAAGATCCAGCGACTTCGGTTAATGCTGCGCCCAATCCGCCGCCAGTTAGTGATTCGGCAACGCAAACTGTCTTGCCGGATTTTATTAATTGCTTTACTACTGTCGTAGCTAAATCCAAATTGCTCTTCACTTACTTAGAACCTTTTTGAAATAGTCATAGCCGGTGCTAATTGTAAGAATTATTGCGACTGCCATAAATGCATCTCTTGGAATCGAGAGCCAGGTTGGTAGCGGCAAAATATAGAAACCCACGCCGAATCCTTGGAAGGCTGCCTTTAATTTTCCACCCTTGCTTGCTGGAATTACGCCGCCCCGAATAACTGTTAAGCGCAGGATAGTTACTGATATTTCACGGGCCAAAATAAGAATTGTTACCCACCACCATAGTTTGCCCTGCATCGAGAGGCCAACCATTGCTGCTCCGATTGCGATTTTATCTGCAACCGGATCCAAGAAAGTTCCAAAGCTCGTAATTTGCTTGCGAGATCGTGCCAATCTTCCATCAAAAAAATCCGTTAATCCAGTAAGAAAGAATCCAATCCAAGCAATTATTCGCCAGAGTGAATCATCGCCACCATTTTTGAAAAGCGCATAGCAGCAGAATGGAACTGCAACTAACCTAGCAATGGTTAATGAGTTTGGAAGGTTTGGATGTTTCATAGTGGCACCGCAATTAAATCTACGCCAGAAACTTCAGTGATAATCGCATCGACATACTCCCCGACTTTATATTTCGCGCGACCCTTTATAAATGTTGATCCATCAACCTCGGGACCTTGGTGTTCAGCACGGCCTTCTTGGCTCTCTTCATCTTCAATCAAGACTCGAACGTGTTCGCCGATTCGCTCTTCGGCTCTTTGCATTAAGAATTCATCGACCAACTTTGAGAGAAGTTCTACGCGAGAATTGATTACATCCTGATCAACTTTGTCGCTAAGCGTTAGGGCTTCAGTCTTATCTTCATCTGAATAGCCAAAGACGCCAATTGCATCCAACCTTGCTTGGGATAAGAAATTAATTAGCTCTTCAAATTCGGCATCGGTTTCACCGGGGAACCCCACAATTACATTTGAGCGGATTCCGGCTTGTGGTGAAAGTGCGCGAATCTGAGATATCAAATGCAAGAAAGAATCGGTGTCACCGAAGCGGCGCATTCTGCGAAGGACAGTAGGGCTGGCATGCTGGAAAGAAAGATCAAAGTAGGGCACAACTTTTGGAACTGAAATCATTGCTTGAATCAAAGATGGACGCATTTCAGCAGGTTGAAGATATGAAAGTCTGATTCGCTCGACACCAGGAATACTTGAAATTTCTGGCAACATATTTTCAAGAACCTGCATATCTCTAAAATCTTTGCCGTAAGAGGTTGTGTTTTCGCTGACAAGAAAGAGTTCACTTACTCCTTGATCTGCCAACCACTTTGCCTCTTCAATAATTTCTACTGGTCGCCTCGAAACAAATGAGCCACGGAACATCGGAATCGCACAGAATGAACAGCGTCTGTCACAACCGGAAGCAATCTTTAGCGGTGCAATTGGAGCGCTCTCCAAACGTTTGCGCTGAAGTTTTTCTGGTGGTGCGATTAATTTTTGACGTTCGGCCGGAGCTATAGGAAGCAATGCTCTGCGATCTTTTGGAGAATGAGCCGCGATAGAACCACCGTTAATAATTGTCTGCAAACGAAGTGAAATATCTTGATAATCATCGAATCCTAGAATTGCATCTGCTTCGGGAAGCGCTTCTGATAATTCATTGCCGTAACGCTCTGCCATACAACCAACCGCGACCACCGCTTTAGTTGTTCCATTGCCCTTTAGCGAGTGCGCTTCAAGAAGAGCATCGACTGAATCTTTTTTTGCACTTTCAATAAATCCGCAGGTATTTACGAGTGCAACTTCGGCTTGCGCTGGATCATCAACGAGAGTCCAGCCATCTGCAGAAAGCCGTCCTGCGAGTTCTTCTGAATCAACTTCATTTCTAGCGCATCCAAGTGTTACTAGCGCGACAGTTCGAGGCTTCTTTAGAATCAGATCCTCGGCGCTCATCTACGCCATCTTACATTGGGTTAAGTTTTAAGTTGTGCTTAACCGTTATTTGAATTGCCTGGTTCGAAGGAGAGGTGAACTACTTCCCCAGTCCCACCAGGTGTCCCAATTTCCCGGCCATTTACATTCAAGGAAACTGCCGCAGCATTTCCAATTGTTACCTGTAATAGCTGGTCATCGGTAAATGACTTAGTTTCGCCATTTGAAATAGAGCCACTAAATACTTGGGCCCCGCTTGCATCTTGGATTCCCATCCAAGATTTTCCTGAAATACCTGTAACAACTAGTGAAACACCGCTCGTCTTTGTAGCGACAACGGTTGAGTTTTTATCAGTTGTTGAAGGGACCGCACCTTGACTTGACGGATTAGGTGAGGTTTCGTTACTTGGGAAGAGTGAGATAACTGCAGGAACTGCAATCAGAAGTGCAACTACTCCGGCTGCTACTGAAGCTAAAGCTTTGTAAGAAACTTGAGGTCTTACTGGGCGAGGCTTAACAACGCTGCTCTCTTCAAGAAGATCAATCATTGGGCGATCAAAATCACCGGTTGCTTTTGCAAACTTTTCAATTAGCGAATCAGCGTTCAACTTTAAAACTTTTGCAATTGTACGGATGTGGCCACGAGCGTAAGCATTTCCACCACAGCTAGAAAAATTATCTGATTCAATGTCAGCAATAACAGCTTCACGAATGCGAGTAATCTCAGCAATTTTATTTAGTGTATAACCAGCACGTTCGCGTGCATCGCGAATCTCGGTGCCGAGAGTTAAATTATCTAAACTCATTTGAATTCCTCAAGACTGAAACATGGAAGGGGATTTCCAAGGCCCTAAGGGTAAAACCACTATCCCCTTTGCCACAAGTTGGGAGAAGGACTAGCGGATGAATTCACCCCTGCCCTGACCCATACGCAAAGGCTCACGCTGAATTACAACTTTTCTAGAGGTTTCCTTGTAGCTGTTCTAGAACATCAGGCATCTGTTCCGCACTTATCAGAACGGTGCGGGCCTTAGATCCTTCAGTTGGACCAACAATTCCACGACTTTCCATCAAATCCATTAAGCGACCAGCTTTAGCAAAACCAATTCTTAATTTACGTTGCAACATTGATGTTGAACCAAATTGCGTTGAAACAACTAATTGAACAGCTTGCAACAGAAGATCCATATCATCGCCGATGTCATCCTCAATTACATGTGCTTTTACTGGCGCTGTTAGATCGAGTCGATAGACCGGTTGCAACTGTGATTTCACATGGTTAACAATTGCTTCTGTCTCACGCTCGGAAACATATGCACCTTGGATTCGCATCGCCTTGCTTGCGCCCATTGGCAAGAAGAGTCCATCACCTTGGCCTACTAATTTCTCGGCTCCGGGTGTATCCAAAATAACTCTTGAGTCGGCCAAACTAGAAGTTGCAAACGAAAGCCTTGATGGCACGTTGGCTTTGATTAAACCAGTAACGATGTCAACACTGGGACGTTGAGTAGCAATTACTAAGTGAATTCCTGCCGCTCTCGCTAATTGCGTGATTCGAACAATTGATTCTTCAACTTCGCGCGCAGCAACCATCATCAGGTCGGCAAGCTCGTCGATGATTACTAATAGATACGGATATGGTTCAAGAACTCGCTCGCTACCTTCCGGCACCGTTAACTTGCCCGAACGAACAGCCTTATTGAAATCATCAATATGTCTAAATCCAAATGCTGATAGATCGTCGTAGCGCATATCCATTTCGCGCACTACCCATGCTAAAACATCAGCGGCTTTCTTAGGGTTTGTGATGATTGGCGCAATTAAATGTGGAATGCCTTCATAGCTTGTAAGTTCAACTCGCTTTGGATCAATCATTACAAGTCGCACATCATCTGGTGTTGAGCGCATAAGAATTGAAACTACAAGAGAATTAATCATTGAAGATTTACCAGCGCCAGTGGCTCCGGCCACTAATAAGTGCGGCATCTTTGCCAAGTTTGCACAGATGAAATTTCCCTCGACATCTTTACCAAGTGCGATAACCATTGGATGCGTATCGTTTCCAGCAACCGAAGAGCGAAGCACATCGCCTAAAGCTACGATTTCACGATCAGTGTTTGGAATTTCGATACCAACTGCAGATTTACCCGGGATAGGCGAAAGAATGCGCACATCTCCGCTGGCAACTGCATAAGAAATATTCTTTGAAAGCGCAGTAATCGCTTCAACCTTTACGCCATTACCAAGTTCAACCTCATATCTTGTAACAGTTGGTCCGCGCATAAATCCAGTAACTCGGCACTCAACACCGAACTGTTCAAAAACTTGCGTCAGCGCCGCTACAACAACATCGTTTGCTTTGGACTTAGCTTTCGAAGTTGGACCCAGTTTCAAGAGATCCATTGAAGGTAGTTCGTACTTAGTGTCGCCAGTTAATAACATTTGCTTTGCATGTTTTGGCACACTTGCAACAGGCGCGCTTACAGGTGTCGGATCGCGAGGAATCTCAACTGTGAACTCTTCGTCAAAGCTCTCTTCATCAAGCTCTTCTTCCTCATCATCGTGAAGAAAACCTTGAACAAGTGGCGTTTCAAAAGGTGGCGTATCTGATATCTCAAAAGTTTCTTCGGCGCGAGCCGCTCTTGCATCAGATACCTTGCCACTACCCCAATGAAAGAGTGTGCGCAGACGTTCCATGACTTTTGAAACAGGAGTTGCAGTAATTACTAATACTCCGAAGAAGAGAAGTATTAAGAGAATTGGAATTGCAAGAATAATCGTTACAAGTGCAACCAGCGGTGTAGATACGCCATAACCTATCCAGCCACCACCGTGGCGAATTGCAGTCTGGCCAGTTCCAGTTGAGCCATTAATAATGTGCAGCAACCCTGTGATTGTTAATAATAAAACGGTGGTTCCAATAATTATTCGCCCAGTCGCTTTTGAATCATCAGGAGCTCTAAATAATCTAAAGGCGAAATAGATAAATATAAGCGGAGCAATAATTCCTAAGCGCCCTACTAGCCCAAATATTGCAGCATAGATGCCGCGACCAACTATGTTATCTAAGCTAAACCAGACACCAGCGGCAGATATAAGTCCGAGAATAAAGACAAGAAAAGCAATTCCATCTCTCTGATGTGCCGGATCTAAATCTTGAGCTCCCCGGAAGATAAAGCGAATTGATGAACCAAGAGTCTTTGCAATAAATCGCCAGATTGCACCGATTCCACGAGCAGCTCTATTGGCTGCCGCAGATTTCTTATTTGATGCTTTTTTTCTCGCGGCCATAATGGCTAACCTTAAAGCGTTAGATATATCCGATATCTAAGGCGCGCCGTTATACCTCGATTACTACAGGAACAATCATCGGCTTGCGACGATGCTTATCTCCCACCCAACTTCCAACTGTTTTTCTAACTACTTGTTGCAGTTGATGTGTTCCGTTAATTCCATTACCTACCGCGGTTGCAAGTGCTTTTTCAATCATGCCCTTAACTTCATTAAATAGATCGTTATCTTCGGTAAAGCCACGTGCATGAATATCAGGACCAGCAACAATTTTTCCAGTTTGGGATTCAATGACTACTACTACAGAGATAAATCCTTCCTCACCAAGAATTCTGCGATCCTTTAGCGAGCTTTCAGTAATTTCACCAATGCTCTGGCCGTCAACATAGACAAAGCCGACTGGAATTGCGCCAGCAACATCTGCGTATCCATCGGCCATATCAACAACGATGCCATTTTCAACAACCAGAGTATTTGTTCGTGCCACACCAGTCTTAATTGCTAATTCAGCATTAGCGCGAAGATGGCGCCACTCACCATGAATTGGCATAACGTTCTTTGGCTTAACTATGTTGTAGCAATAAAGAAGTTCACCAGCAGATGCGTGGCCAGATACGTGCACCATTGCATTTCCTTTGTGAACCACGTTGGCACCAAATCTTGTTAGTTCGTTGATTACTCGGTAAACCGGATTTTCATTTCCGGGAATTAGCGATGATGCCAAAATAACGGTGTCACCCTTACCGACTTGAATTTCATGATCGCCATTGGCCATTCTAGAAAGTGCAGCTAACGGTTCACCCTGTGAGCCAGTGCAAATTAGAACTACCTTGTCGCCATAATCTTTTAGATTCTTAGAATCAACAATTAAATTTGGTGGGATTTGTAAATATCCCAAGTCTTCAGCAAGTTTCATATTTCGAACCATGCTGCGACCAACATATGCAACCTTGCGACCATGGCTTTCTGCTACATCGATAATTTGTTGAATGCGGTGCACGTGAGATGCAAATGAGGCAACAATTACTCGGCGCTCGGTAGCTCGAATTACCCGATCTAAAACCGGACTGATGTCTCGCTCTGCTGTTGTAAAGCCTGGAACATCAGCATTTGTAGAGTCGACCATAAATAGGTCAACGCCTTCTTCGCCTAGACGCGCAAAGGTAACAAGGTCGGTTACTCGACCATCTAATGGAAGCTGATCCATTTTAAAATCTCCAGTTGCAAGAACAAGTCCTGCAGGAGTACGGATTGCAATAGCTAGTGCATCTGGAATCGAGTGATTTACTGCAACAAACTCTAATTCGAATGGACCAAACTTTTCTTTCATACCCGCTTTAACTTCAACCATCGGAGCGGTAATTCTGCGCTCTTTCAATTTGGCTTCGGTAAATGCAAGAGTCAATTTAGAGCCAACAATTGGAATATCACTTCGTTCACGAAGTAAGTAAGGGACTGCGCCGATGTGATCTTCATGGCCATGAGTAAGCGCCACAGCCACAACATCATCTAAGCGCTCGCGGATATATTCAAAGTCCGGCAAAATTAAATCAATTCCTGGCTGGCTCTCTTCTGGGAATAGCACGCCACAGTCGACTACTAATAATTTTCCTTCATATTCGAATACGGTCATGTTACGACCGATTTCTCCTAGCCCACCTAGCGCAACTATGCGTAGAGTTTTAGGTGCAAGTTTCGATGGATAGGGTAAATCTGGATGCGGATGATTCATTAGTTAAGTGTTACTCCACCTTGTCGTAGGTCCTCCCGCAGTTGCGCTATTTGCGCAGCGGTGGCATCGACAAGTGGCAATCTAGTA
>WLIM01000041.1 GCA_009702205.1 Actinomycetota bacterium
CGCAGCAGCACGCGCTGCAGAATTGGCGGCGAAGTAATGGCTATCTTTATTAACGAAAATACCAAAGTTCTAGTTCAAGGTATGACTGGATCTGAAGGAACCAAGCACACCGCTCGAATGATTAAATCTGGAACCAAGATTGTCGGTGGAGTTACACCAGGCAAAGGTGGCCAGAGCGTTGAAATTGAAGGCGTAACTCTTCCAGTTTTCAATAGCGTTTCAGAAGCTGTGGCTGCGACAGGTGCCAACGCATCAGTTGTTTTCGTTCCACCTAAATTTGCAAAAGCTGCAGTCATTGATGCAATCGATGCCAAGCTTCCACTTGTCGTTGTTATCACCGAAGGAATTCCGGTTCACGACTCTGCAGCGTTCTACGCATACGCAGTAGAGAAAGGAACAACGCGCCTTGTTGGTCCAAACTGCCCAGGTTTAATTAGCCCTGGAAAATCGAATATCGGAATTATTCCTGCGGATATCACTGGTCCAGGACGAATTGGTTTGGTTTCAAAATCTGGAACTCTTACTTATCAAATGATGTATGAACTTCGCGACTTTGGATTTAGCACAGCAGTTGGAATCGGTGGCGATCCAATTATTGGAACAACACACATCGATTGCCTAAGAGCTTTCCAAGATGATCCTGATACCGACGCCATCGTAATGATTGGTGAAATCGGTGGCGATGCTGAAGAACGCGCTGCGGCATTTATTGGTGAATACGTAACAAAGCCAGTTGTTGGTTATGTTGCAGGGTTCACTGCACCCGAAGGAAAAACCATGGGACATGCTGGTGCAATTGTTTCTGGTTCATCTGGTACAGCTGCTGCAAAGCAAGCTGCACTTGAGGCAGTTGGAGTAAAGGTTGGAAAGACTCCAAGTGAAACAGCGCAGTTAATGCGCGATATTTTAAATAACAAAAAGGGTTAATTTTCGTGGGCCGCATCCTGCTGGTTACTTTTCAACAGGCACTGCGCAGTGTGGCCCTAACTCTTTTGCCACTAAGTTTCATCGCACTATTTGCTTGGTCAACTGCAGGCAGCGCTACCGGAAATACTTCTGATCCAATTAGAGCAGCAATTTGGATCTGGCTATCTAGCCATTTGATTCCATTTAAATTGGCGCTTGCCTCTGGTTTCTCTAGCGGGGCACTTTCCTATCTCCCATTAGGTGCAGTTATTTTTCCATGGCTTGCCATTCGAAATGGCTTTCGCCGTGCAAGTGAATTCTTAGCTAATCCGCGCGGGGCTAGATCTTTCTTAGTGATTTGGTATGTCCTAATAGCAACCTTAGCTGCATATTTCTCACAGAGTGAAAATATAAAAGCGAATTTATTGCTGACTCCACTCTTTGTTTTATTCATCTCATTAAGTGCGACCTTTGATTACAGCACCTCACTCTTTTCCAGAGCAAGATTCTTGGGAAACTGTGCGATTTCACTTTTGGGGTTCGCGCTAATAATTTTTGGCGCTTCTCTAGCCCTGCACTTTAGTATCGTTAAATCTCTTGCAGTAGTAATCCAACCCGGCATCGTTGGTGGGATTCTTCTTACATTTATCCAAATTCTTTATCTTCCAAACTTGGCTCTTGCAACTTTGTCATATCTATTTGGAACTGGTTTTTCAATTGGACTCGGAACTCACATTTCACCAACAGTCTTTGATTTGAATTCGCTCCCAGCAATTCCGGTTCTGGGCGCACTACCAACTTCACAGCATCCAATTTTGCGTATTTTTATCTTGCTTCCAATACTAATTTTGCTGCTTAATCAAATTGCAATTTTCAAGAATTTTAGCGATTTCAAAATCCGCCAAAGCGAAGTAATAAAAGTTCTCACCCCTTCACTACTTTTTTTAACTATTTTTTCATTCTTCGCAGGCGGAACCTTACTTACGCAAGATATGGATCCCGTAGGGCTGGTTTGGTGGAAACTACCAGCGCTTTTTGTCGCAATTTCAATTGCGCTATTGACTGTTGGACTTTATCTTCCGAAGCTTGCCAAGATAATCCGAGCCCATAAAAGTGAAATTTAGATGCGAATAGTCTTACTTGCTTCTGGCACTGGCTCGCTTGCGCAATCGATTATTGATGCAAGCATAAATGGAAAGTTAAAGATTGAAATAGTTTCACTAATTTCTGACAAGCAGAGCGGTGCTTTAGATCTTGCAAAAGCTTCTGGGATTAGCGCCAAATATTTACCAATGAAAGCAGATCGCAGCGCTTGGGATCGCGAGCTATTTGACCTTGTCAAAAGCCTTAACCCGGATCTAGTTGTAAGCGTTGGTTTTATGCGTATCTTGTCGCCGGAGTTTGTAACCAAGTTCGCAACCATAAATACTCATCCAGCGCTCCTTCCTAATTTTCCCGGTGCCCATGGAGTTCGAGATGCGTTAGCGGCTGGGGCTACTAAGACCGGCTCGACCGTTCATTGGGTTGATGCAGGGGTGGATACTGGCGATGTCATCGCGCAGAAAGAGGTTGCCATTCTGCAAGGCGATAATGAAACCACGCTCCATGAACGCATTAAGATTGTGGAACGAGAGCTCATCGTTGAGACTATTCAAAGCTTAGTTATTAATGGAATTCCAGGACGGAACTAATGGAACGTAAAGCTATAGCGCGCGCACTCGTAAGTGTTTATGACAAGACTGGATTAGTAGAGCTTGGAAAATCCCTTGAGAAATCTGGAATTGAAATTCTCTCCACCGGTTCAACTGCGAAAACTTTAAGGGAAGCTGGCGTTAAAGTTATTGCTGTTGAGGAGTACACAGGATTTCCTGAGATGCTCGGTGGTCGTGTTAAAACTCTTCACCCAAGAATTCATGGTGGAATTTTGGCAGACCAGAACGATGCCGACCATATTGCGCAACTTAAAGCACAAGATATTGCACCCTTTGATTTGATCGTTATAAATCTTTATCCCTTCACGGAAACGATTGCTAGCGGCGCAAAGTTTGAAGAATGCATTGAACAGATTGATATTGGCGGCCCAAGCATGTTGAGAGGTGCGGCAAAGAATCACAATAGCGTCGCAGTAATTTGCGATCCTTCGCAATATCCGCAACTTGGCGATGCGATAGCTCAAGGCGGTTTTACTCTTAACCAACGCCGTGAACTGGCAATGAAGACTTATCGCAAGACTGCGGAATACGACATTGCTATATCAGAATGGTTGGCAGCGGAATTGGATCAGAGCGATTGGCGTGCAAAAGTTTGGAAGAAAATTTCCGACCTTCGTTATGGCGAGAATCCACATCAAAGTGCAAGTGTTTATGTCGATAGTTCGCAGCCCTCAGGTATCAGCAGCGCGAAGCAACATCATGGCAAAGAGATGTCGTTTAATAATTACACAGATGCTGATGCGGCGCTACGAGCTGCTTATGATCACAGCGAACCTTGCGTAGCAATAATTAAACATGCCAATCCTTGTGGCATCGCTATCGCCGAAGATATTGCTTCGGCACACAAAGCGGCACATGAATGTGATCCAGTTTCAGCATTCGGCGGCGTAGTAGCCGCTAACCGCAACGTATCTCTTGCAATGGCTACCGCTTTAAGCGAAATCTTTACTGAAGTAGTTATCGCTCCAGGATATGAAAAAGGTGCAATTGAAATTTTGGCAAAGAAACCATCGATTCGAATTCTA
Source organism: Actinomycetota bacterium (assembly GCA_009702205.1). Classification (GTDB taxonomy): domain Bacteria; phylum Actinomycetota; class Actinomycetes; order Nanopelagicales; family Nanopelagicaceae; genus AAA044-D11. The sequence goes on from WLIM01000041.1 coordinate 3,644, forward strand.
GAAATATCAGATTACAAAATTGCCACTGAGGAACTGAGACCTATATCTGGCGGCTTATTAATTCAAGATACAGATTTAATTGATGCAGCAGGAGACGAAACTGCTAATTGGCAACAAGTTTCTGGTGAAAAAGTTAGCAACGAAGTGCTACGTGATCTGCAATTTGCCTGGCGAAGTGTGCGCTCCGTAAAGAGCAATGCAATTTTATTGGCAAAATCTGGCGCTTCTGTTGGAGTTGGAATGGGCCAAGTTAATCGAGTTGATAGCGCAAAGCTTGCAGTTTCTAGAGCCGGAGAGCGAAGTGCAAATTCGGTTGCAGCAAGTGATGCATTCTTCCCTTTCGCAGATGGCTTACAGATATTGATTGATGCCGGCGTTATTGCTGTTGTTGCACCTGGCGGGAGTGTGCGCGATGCCGAAGTAATCGAAGCCGCTGCCAAGGCAAATGTGGCGATGTTCTTCACGGGCGTCCGCCATTTTTCACATGCTTAGCTCTTCTAGATAGGATTCCAATATGAGCGCAACTATTCTTGATGGCAGAGCCACTGCGGCGCTAATTAAAGAAGAGCTTCGCCAAATTGTTGCAAGTATGTCTTCTAAGTCAATAAAACCAGGACTTGGAACTTTGCTAGTTGGGGATGATCCTGGATCGCACTCTTATGTTGGCGGAAAACATAAAGATTGTGCCGAAGTAGGAATTAATTCAATCCGGATCGATTTGCCATCAACCGCATCTGAGAAAGATGTCTTGGCCGCAATTAATGATTTGAATAATAGTAAAGAGTGCACTGGTTATATTGTTCAACTACCAGTTCCAAAAGGTATCAATCCAAATTTACTTCTAGAGAGCATCGATCCTGCAAAAGATGCAGATGGCTTGCATCCCCTTAATTTAGGAAAGTTAGTGCTAGGAGAGAAAGCGCCATTACCTTGCACACCTAGGGGAATACTTGAACTTTTAACTCGTTACAACTTAAGTACCTCAGGTAAAGAAGTGGTTGTAATGGGACGTGGTTTAACAGTTGGTCGACCTCTTGGTCTCTTACTTTCACAAAAGGGTAGTGATGCAACAGTGACAATTACTCATACTAAAACTGTTGATGTAATTTCACACACCAAACGTGCCGACATAATTATTGCGGCAATTGGCAGCGCCCACTTCTTACGTGCAGAGATGATTAAGCCGGGTGCAATAGTTCTAGATGTAGGAATTACGAGAACTGATGCCGGTCTACTTGGAGATGTTCATCCAGATGTCGCAAATATTGCTTCAGCAATTGCACCTATGCCAGGTGGAGTTGGACCAATGACTCGCGCAATGTTGTTATCTAATGTTGTTGAAATGGCACAAGGGCATTAATGAAAATAGCAATCGATCGTTTGAGAATTGCGGCCTTTGCTTTAATTGCAATTGGAATTTTGCTCGGAATCTTTAACGTTGTCAGAAGTGGCGCTCTTGCAATCGCGGCCGGAACTGGAATTATCGTTATCACCAAGTATTTACGCTCAAATCGCCATCGTAAAATCGAATTAATCCTTCCGATTGGGATGGCCATTCTGCTTTTTGTGGTGGCGCTCACACTGCCTCACGCCAAGTAATATTTAGCCATTGAATTTTGTAAAAAGTAATTAAGACCCGATTAAGTTAAGAGGAGATACGAGAACATGAGTAGATCAGGAAAAGTAACTGTTGTAGGTGCCGGATTTTATGGTTCTACCACTGCACTTCGATTAGCGGAATACGACATCTTTGAAACAGTAGTTCTAACAGATATTTTAGAAGGTAAGCCAGAAGGCTTGGCACTCGATATGAATCAATCTAGATCGATTGAAGGCTTTGAAACAAAAATTGTTGGAGCAACAACAACTTCAGAAGGCGCTGGATATGAAGCGACTGCAAATTCAGAGGTAGTTGTAATTACTGCAGGACTTCCACGCAAACCAGGTATGAGTCGCATGGATCTAATCGGAGTAAATGCTGGAATTGTTCGCGGCGTTGCTGAAAATATTGCTAAGCATTCACCAAATGCTGTAATCATCGTAGTTTCAAATCCACTAGATGAAATGACAGCTCTTACCCAACTTGCAACATCTTTCCCAAAGAATCGCGTTATGGGACAAGCTGGAATGTTAGATACTGCACGTTTTACTAACTTTGTAGCGGAAGAACTTAAAGTCCCTGTTTCAGCTGTGAAGACTCTGACTCTTGGTTCCCACGGTGACACAATGGTTCCAGTTCCAAGTCGTTGCACGGTTAATGGCAAAGCACTTACTGAACTTCTTGATGCAGAAAAAATCGAATCACTTGTTGATCGCACTAGAAATGGTGGCGCTGAAGTTGTTGCACTACTAAAGACAGGATCTGCTTATTACGCACCATCTGCAGCTGCGGCCAGAATGGCAAAAGCCGTTAAAGAAGATTCCGGTGAAGTAATGCCAGTCTGCGCATGGGTTGATGGTGAATACGGAATTAGTGGCGTCTATCTTGGAGTAGAAGCCGAGATTGGCAAGAGCGGTGTTCGCAAAGTTGTTGAAAGTGCATTGACTCCATCAGAAGTTGAAGCCCTTAAAGCGGCAGCAGAAGCAGTTCGTGCAAAGCAAGCTGACGTTAAAGATCTCTAAAAGATAAATTAAATAGAACTCAAAAAGAATCTAGAAAAGGGCGAAGAAAATGTCGAAGATCAAAGTAGAGGGAACAGTTGTTGAACTAGATGGCGATGAAATGACTCGAATTATCTGGTCATTCATTAAGGACAAGTTGATCTTGCCTTATCTAGATGTAAATCTTGAGTATTACGACCTTGGTATCGAGCACCGTGATGCGACAAATGACCAAGTAACAATTGATTCAGCAAATGCAATCAAGAAGCATGGCGTTGGAATCAAGTGCGCGACTATTACACCTGATGAAGCTCGTGTTGAAGAGTTTGGTCTAAAGCAGATGTGGAAGTCGCCAAACGGAACTATCCGCAACATCTTGGGCGGCGTAATTTTCCGTGAGCCAATCATTATGAAGAACGTTCCACGTTTAGTTCCAAACTGGACTAAGCCAATTGTTATCGGCCGTCACGCATTCGGTGATCAATACAAGGCAACTGATTTCAAAGTTCCAGGTCCAGGAACACTTACTATGACATTCACGCCAAAAGATGGTTCAAAGCCAATGGAATTTAATGTCTTTGATTTCCCATCTTCAGGTGTAGCAATGGGTATGTACAACCTTGATGATTCGATTCGCGACTTTGCTCGGGCATCAATGAATTACGGTTTGATCCGCAACTACCCAGTATTCCTCTCAACAAAGAACACAATCTTGAAAGCATATGACGGTCGCTTTAAAGATATCTTTGCTGAAATCTTCGATAGTGAATTCAAAGCAAAGTTTGATGCTGCTGGAATTACTTATGAGCACCGCTTGATCGATGACATGGTCGCAACTTCACTTCGCTGGGAAGGTGGATATGTCTGGGCATGTAAGAACTATGACGGTGACGTTCAATCTGACACTGTTGCTCAAGGTTATGGCTCACTTGGTTTGATGACATCAGTTTTAATGACTCCAGATGGAAAGACAGTTGAATCTGAAGCTGCACACGGAACTGTTACTCGCCACTATCGCGATCACCAAGCAGGAAAACAAACTTCAACGAATCCAATTGCTTCTATCTTCGCTTGGACTCAAGGATTAACACACCGCGCAAAGTTGGATAACAATCCAAAGCTTGCAGAGTTTGCTTCTACTCTTGAAAAGGTATGCATTGAGACAGTTGAATCAGGAAAGATGACTAAAGATCTAGCGCTTCTAATTTCTAAAGATAGCCCTTGGTTAAATACTCAAGACTTCCTTGCTGCAATCGATGAGAATCTAAAGGCAAAACTTAAGTAACCACATTAAAAAAGCCCCGCACCTTAATTGGTAGCGGGGCTTTTTTATTACTTATTAATTCAGACGAGCACCTGTAGTTGCATCAAATAGGTGAATCGCAGTTGGAATTGCGTTAACACTAATTGTTGCACCTGGCTTAGGTGGATTCTTTGGATCCCAACGAACAATTACTTGTGCGCCTTCATCTGTTTCTTGCGCAAACTTAACGCTCTTATCAACTGGCTTGCCGTAGATGAATGCATCAGAACCAAGTTCTTCAACAACCTCAACTAGAACATCAAATCCACCTGATGTCGCAGGGACGAATCCCTCTGGGCGAATACCAATTGTTACGACTGAACCAGGGTTTCCTGGGACATCAACGCTAAATCCACCAAGCTGAGCCTTGCCGCCAGATACTGAAACAGTCAGCAAGTTCATCGCTGGTGAACCAATAAATCCAGCAACGAAAGCATTTGCTGGGCGTTCGTAAAGGTTACGAGGCGTATCTACTTGTTGTAGCAAGCCATCTTTTAGAACTGCAACACGATCACCCATTGTCATAGCTTCAACCTGATCGTGAGTTACATAAACAGTTGTAATTCCTAGACGACGTTGTAGAGCTGCGATCTGAGTACGAGTTGCAACACGAAGCTTTGCATCCAAGTTTGAAAGTGGTTCGTCCATCAAGAACACTTGTGGTTCACGAACAATCGCGCGGCCCATTGCTACACGTTGACGTTGTCCACCAGAAAGTGCTTTTGGCTTACGATCTAAATAATCTTCAAGGTCAAGAAGTTTTGCAGCTTCTTTAACGCGACGATCACGTTCTGCCTTATCTACGCCAGCAATCTTTAGTGCGAATCCCATATTTTCAGCAACTGACATATGTGGATACAACGCGTATGACTGGAAG
>WLIM01000042.1 GCA_009702205.1 Actinomycetota bacterium
AGGCCAAGCCATCGAATTTTATATTTCCAAAGTGCAAAAATATATGCACCAGTAAATGCTAAGGCGCCAGTAATTGAGAATTCATACATATTCCCCCATGGCACACGGTGAGCCGAAATTCCACGAAGGATTACACCAGAGAATAAGAAAATAAATGCTAGAACCATCATTACGGTCCCAAGATTTCCGCTTCTTTTAGTTCTTGAGAAATCAAAATGAGTTTTCTCTTCTAGATTCCGAACTGAGAATGCAACCTCTACTGCATGAGCGAAAAACGCAATTGTAAATAGCACCATTGCCGAATAAATCGCATAGTTTGAGAGATACGCGTAATTAGTTGAAGTCATCTAACTTATTTCCTCATCTCATTAACAAGTGCAACAATTTCATTCTCTAATCCTGGAGCAGAATTCTTGGCCAATCCTGCTATCTCAAGGCCAGAACCACTAATTCTTTCTTTAATCCAGATACGTCGGGATCTTGTAAAGAGTGAGAGCAAGAGGCCAAGAATCGCAAAGATTGAGCCAAGCAATGCGTATATCTTGCCTGGGTCTTTAACTATTTGCAGATTGACCCAAGGGGTCCAACCTTCGAATGTGATTGAGCCCTCACCAAAGTTATGGGTTTCATGAAGTTTTAATGTCTTTAATCCAATGCGTTTCATCGCAGTTGTATCAAGACGATATATCGATTGTGGGTTTCCCGAATCCAATCCCAAATCACCCGTCCAAATTGAAACCAGCAACCTTGGATCTAAAACTTCTGGATAAGTTGAGAAGGCTCCGCGTTGAGAATTTCTGGCAAAAGTTGGAACAAATGAACCAATGAAACCTACCTGAGGGTTCATATCAGGAACTTTGATTGCGCCTGTTGAAGTTAGGTTTCCATCCTGTGGCAAGAAAATAACTGCACCTTGATATTTAATCACTCCCGTCTTATCTCGAATTGTCACAAGAGGTGAGTAACCATTAGCTTGCAAATAAACTTTAGTGCTACCAAAAGTTAGCGGTGAATTAACTCTGATAATCCTTGAAATCTCTCTGCTGCCCACAGGATCTGCAACATTTACCGTTAACTTGTAATCACTTGGTGATCCAGTTTTTAACTCATATGTTGCTTTGAAATCTGTTGCGGTAATTGCAAATGGACTGAGAGATTTCTCGGATTGCAACTTTCCAAAAGAAATAACATCGTATGAGGTCGGTATATTTATGAAGCGATCACCGACATTTATGATGGCATCTCCTTTCATCCCATAAAGCGAGCCGAGGCCAATTCCAATCAAAATAAGAATTAGGGAGAGATGAAAAACCAGGTTTCCAGTTTCTCGTAGGTAGCCCTTTTCAGCTGAAATTGAATTTGCATCTCGCCGGATTCGAAAGCGGTGCTTTTTCAACCAAGCTTCAGCAAGATCGAGAGAACCTTGCTCGCTCTCGGAGTGAAATTCCATGCGGCTCAAATTCTTCGGGGTAAGCGTTGGCTTAGCTCTTGCTCCCTTTAAGTGTTCGAGAGTGCGCGGCAATACACAACCAATCAAGGAGATGAAAAGCAGAATATAAATAGCGCTAAACCAGGGCGAGCTATAAACATCAAACATCTGCAACTGATCAAGAAACTTTGCAGTTCCGGGATTGCTCTTAAAATAGTCACTAACTTTTAATGGGTTTTGTGAGCGTTGTGGAAATATCGAACCTGGAATGGCTGCAAACCCAAGTAGCAAGAGCAGAATTAGTGCAGTTCGCATACTTGTTAATTGGCGCCATAACCAAGCTGTTAAAGATTTTGCTCCTAATTCCGTTGTAGTTGTCACTTAGGCCACCGGTGCAAAATCTGATATGAACGATCTGATTGAATTCATTAATTCCGCCCAGAGGCCAGTAACTTGTAAAACTCCAATAACAATAAGGAAGATTCCACCGATAAGAGTTAAGTAGTTTCCACGGCGTGAAATGAACTTGCGTAATCCTGTTGATCTATCGAAAAAGATTCCAACTAAAATGAATGGAATTCCTAGTCCTAAACAATATGCAAAACTTAAAATAGCACCGCGGAGTGCACTTGATTCTTGAAAGGAAAGTGTTTGAACTGCACCAAGGGTGGGCCCGATGCAGGGAGTCCATCCGATCCCAAATAAGAATCCAAGAATTGGTGCACCTGCAAGACCAGCACGAACCTTCCAGACAGGCTTGAAGGAGCGATAAAACTTCTGATTGAAGAGAAAAATTATTCCCATCGCGATTGTCAATAATCCAAGTAATACAGTTACTGCACGGGAGTTAGTTGAAATCTTTGCGCCAAGTGATCCAAAGAGTGCGCCATATGAAATGAAGAGAAGTGAAAATCCCATTACAAATAGCGCAGAACCTAAGGCTGCTCTACCTCTACTTCTAACTTCAACCATCCCTGCTGCATATGAAAGATAACCTGGAACTAATGGGAGAACACATGGGGATGCGAAAGAGATAAGTCCAGCAATAAGCGCAACACCTGATGCCGCAATAAGGTTTCCGTCGAATACAACATCAACAAAGAAATCAAACATTTACGGCACTTCCTGAAACCTTTTCAAGTAAATCTCGCATTACCGAGACTGTCACTTGACCACTTATTCGAGCTGCAACTCTGCCATTACTATCAATAATTAAAGTTGTTGGAATTGCATTTGCTGGAAGTGAACCCCTGAAGCTAGCGATAACAGCGTCATCTATGAGGGTTGGATATGTCAGTTTGAAACGGTTTACGAAACTTATTGCGGAGCTCAAATTGTCTCGCGTCAAAATCCCTATAAATTGCATCTCTGGATTCTTGGAAGCAAATTCTTGAAGTGTTGGTGCTTCTGCTCGACATGGCGAGCACCAAGAAGCCCAAACATTTACTACCGTTACTTTTCCAACTTCATATTTGAACTTTCCGCCACCAAGTTTGGCTCCGGATAAATCAGGTGCCTGCTTGCGCATACTCTCTTTTATTAGTAGCGCAGAACCATTTCCTGAAACATATGCCTTTTCATTATTACTCGAAAGTCCGCCAGTTGAACATGAAGTCAATAATAAAATTGAGGTTAATAAAATTATGCGCTTCATTTATTTGTCAAGCAAATGTCTTGCTGGCTCGGTATATGAAACGCTTTCAATCATTCCCGCATCATCTAGATGAAGCGTTGTTACAGAGGCTAGAGTGCAGATTCGTTTTCTTGGATCGTGAAGTAATCGTCGCCCTTCAACGGCGGAACGAAGTATCCAAATTGGAAGTTGGTGCGACACAACAAGTGCATCTTTACCATTGGCGGCATCACGCGCTTGAAATACTGCAGCTAACATTCTTTCAATTTGTTCTGTGTATGGCTCGCCCCAAGATGGTTTAGCAGGGTTGCGAAGATGCCACCAAGAAGCGGGATGGCGCAGAACGCCACTACCTAACTCGAACTTTTTTCCTTCAAAAATATTTGCGGCTTCGATTAATTTTTCATCAGTTGTAATTGCCAGATTATGAACTGCAGCAATTGGCGCAGCTGTTTCTTGTGCACGTTGTAGAGGCGAGGCATGAATGGCACCTAGATTTAAAGACTTTGACCATTCGGCAACTGACTTCGCCATTTCTTGACCTCGAGATGACAAGCGCCATCCGGGTTGGCGGCCGTAGAGAATTTTTTCTGGATTCTCTACTTCGCCATGGCGTAGCACGTGAACTGCTCGAGTCATGGGGCAAGCATAACTTGAAGATAAGTCTTCGCATTAGTTGGAACGCTATGGTTGAGCCATGGCAAATGGTGGCAAGCGCGTTGCCTTCTTCGATGTAGATAACACAATTATTCGTGGTTCTACTATCTTCTTTCTTGGTCGAGGCATGTATCAAAGAGGTTTTTTTAGTAAGCGAGACATCTCAGCATTTGTTCTAGCAAATTTAAGGTATCGACTAACTGGGACTGAAAAACCTGAAGAGATTGCGAAATTTCAAAATGCAGCCACCGATTTTATAGGTGGTCATAATGTAAAAGAGATCGAGGCTATTGGATCTGAAATTTACGATGAATTTGTCTCGCCATCGCTCTGGCAGGGAACAATTGATATCGCAAATGAACATTTGAAAAATGGCGTTGAAGTCTGGTTAGTTACTGCCGCACCTCAAGATATGGCAGTTTTAATTGCAAATCGCTTAGGTTTTACTGGCGCACTTGGAACTAAAGCTGAAATTAAGGATGGGATTTATACCGGCAAGATGAATGGGCTTTTATTGCACGGAAATCAGAAAGCGGTAGCAGTCAAAGAACTCGCAAATAATCAAGGAATTGATTTAAAAAATTCTTTTGCATACTCAGATAGTCATAATGATTTTCCGCTCTTAACTGCCGTTGGGAATCCAGCTGCAATAAATCCAGATACCTTGCTTCAAATTCGTGCAATTCGTGAGAACTGGCCAATTCATGACTTTCGAAGAGGTCGTGCGCTAAAAGCTGCATTCGGTCCGCTGCTTGCTAGATTCGCAGCGCTACTTACTTATTTATCGCCTAGAAGATTGCGGTCGAAGTAACTTCTAAAACTCGGTAAAGTAGGCCAGTTATGTCTGTTAATTCTTTTGCTGACGAATTGCGTGCCCGCAGCGATGAAGCGATCGCGGCGCTCTTTGAAGTGCGCCCAGACTTACTCTCACCGGTGCCAACAGATTTATCTGCGCTATCTGCTAGAGCAAACTCAACGCCCAGTTTGATGCGCGCACTTGAGTCACTTAATAAATTTCAGTTAGAAGTTTTAACTGCTGCCTGCATATTGAATGAGCCATTTTCTAAGGCAGAATTGCTTTCGATAACTACGCCAGAAGCCGGCGATGAACTTTTGCGTCTTTGGGCAGCTGCCCTTGTCTATAAAGATGGCAGCAAATTTAGATTGCCTGGAAATCTAAGGCATTTAATTGGCGATGAACCTGCAGGCCTTGGGCCACAGTCACAGAAGAAAATAGATTTCAAATTACTTAAAGATTTACCTGCAGATAGTGCGGCAGTCTTAGATCGTCTTGCTTGGGGACCGCCACGGGGCCAAGTTGCAAATATTAAGTCACCCGGAAAAGCAATTGGTTGGCTTCTTGAAAATAACTTTTTAATGGTTATGGACTCTAGAACCGTAGTACTTCCACGAGAAGTTGGAATGCATCTTCGTAGTGGAAAAGTACTCAAAGAATTTACGCCATTTGCAAATAAATTTGTTGGAGCTCGGCGCAAGCAAAGCGATGTCGATCGTGCTGCGATTGCAAACATTTCAAACTTTCTCCGATGGTGCGAAGAACTTGCCCATAACTGGTCGGATGAGCCACCGGTAGCTCTTCGTTCTGGTGGAGTTGGAATTCGAGATTTAAAACGAAGTGCTTATCACCTTGGCATCGATGAAAACACACTTGCCTTCGTTGCAGAAATTCTCTATCTCGGTGGCCTAATTGTTGTTGACTCTGATGATCAAATTCTTCCAACAAATTCATTTGATATCTGGATGTCGAAGTCATTTGAAGAACGCTGGAGTTCACTAGTTTCGCTCTGGTTTGAAACTTCAAGAGTAAGTGGCTTAGTCGGAAAGGCTGGCGAGAAAAACGTTGCGGCACTTGGCCCTGAATTAGATCGTGCTGGGATTGCTTCAATGCGTAAAGTAACTTTGAATATTTTGGCGCAAAACTTAGAGCTCGACCCAGATATTTCTAATCTTCAAGAAATAATTGCTTGGCAGATGCCACAGAGATTTAATGCCGAATACATTGAGTGGACGCTTAGAGAAGCGGAATGGCTTGGGTTAACTGGACAAGGTGCTTTATCTGCATTTGGAAGCGCACTTCTAAGTGGTGATGAAAACCTGGGCGTCGAAAACGCACTTCCAAAGCCAGTAGATCACATCTTGATTCAAGCCGATAACAGCGCGATTGCTCCTGGCCCATTAACTGTAGAACTTTCAAACATGATTGGAACTATTGCTGATATTGAAAGTCGCGGGGGCGCTTCGGTTTACCGCTTTAGCGAAAGTTCAATTCGACGAGGTTTAGATCATGGGCAAACGGGCGAACAGATAAAGGATTTCTTAAAGAAAACTTCTAAGACTCCGGTACCTCAACCACTTGAGTATTTAATTAATGATGTCGCAAAGCGTCATGGAAGATTAAGAGTCGGAGCAGCTACTTCTTATATTCGCTGCGAGGATGAAGGATTGGTAACTCAAATTCTTCATGACAAGAAATTGGAATCGCTACTGTTTCGCAAACTTGCGCCACAAGTTTTAGTCTGTGATTTTGAAGCGGCCGATGTAATAGCAACACTTCGAGAAGCTAGCTATTTGCCAGCAGGCGAAAATGCAAATGGAATATTGGTTTCGGCGCCAGCAATTCGTAGAGCGAAATCAAGACCAAGACCACCAAGAATTATTAGCGAAATCCAAGCTCCAAATGAAATTGTAATTAAGGCGGCAGTAAGAACTTTGCGAACTGGAGAAAAAGCAAGTTCACATAAGCCAAGAGAAGTGCCAAGAACGAGCGCAAATGAAACTCTGGATTTGTTACATCAATACATTGAAGAGCAAGCAAGTCTCACAATCGGATACGCCGATACGAATGGTGGGGTTTCAAATCGTCTGATCGACCCAATTTCGATTTCACTTGGCACCTTAATCGCTAGAGATCACGCGACTGGTGAGATGGCAAGCTTTAGGATTCCAAGAATCACCGGCGTCAGTCCGGCAAAGTAAGGCAGACTTAGACCATGGGACTTATCGAAGATCTAGCAAAACTTGTTGAATTTGAATCACCAAGTGAAGATCTCGCGGCCTGCCGAGGAGTTGTTGATCTTGCTGTTTCAATTGCAAACACCAAATTAACTCCACAAGCTAAAGCTGTTGAAGAAAATGCTCGCCCAGTCTTCTGGTGGGGCAGCAATAATCCAGAAGTATTGCTTCTTGCACACCTAGATACAGTTTGGCCAAAAGGCTCTTTTACTCCAACCTGGCGTATTGATGGCGATGTTGCAAAAGGTCCTGGCGTATTTGATATGAAAGCTGGATTCCTTCAGGCAATTTATGCTGTTGCCGAAATTCCAGATGCAGCAGCAAAGGTCGCAATTGTTGCAACAACGGATGAAGAAGTTGGAAGTCAGAGCTCACGTGCACTTATTGAACGTTTAGCTAAAACTTCAAAGGCAGTTTTAGTTTTGGAAGCTTCACTAAATGGAAAAGTTAAGACAGGTCGTAAAGGCACTGCGATGTATCAAATTACACTTCATGGTCGCGCATCTCATGCTGGCTTGGAACCTGAAAAGGGCATTAATGCAACAACTTTAATTTCGGAAGTAGTTCTAGAAGTTGCAAAACTTGCCAACCCAGAGTTTGGAACAACAGTAGTTCCAACTGTTATGCACTCTGGAACAACAACAAATACCGTTCCAGCCCTTGCAACTCTCGATATTGATATTAGATCTTTCTCGGCCGCTGAATTAATTCGAATCGATTCTGCAGTAAAGAATTTAAAGACATCAGATCCGCAAGCAAGGCTAGAAGTAACAGGTGGAATTAATAGACCTCCACTTGAAACAAGTTCGACAATAGAACTCTACGAAATTTTAGAGAAAGTGGCTAAAGATATTGGCCAATCCCCGATTGGTCATGCCTCAGTTGGCGGCGCAAGTGATGGAAATTTTGCTGCTGCTGCGGGAGCCAGAGTTCTAGATGGCCTTGGCGCTGTAGGAGATGGCGCGCATGCACCACACGAACAAGTATTACTCTCATCAATCCCGGCGCGAGTGAATCTACTAACTGCTTTTATTAAGGAACTCATCCGTGACTGATGGCCCGCTAATTGTTCAAAGCGATAAGACTCTTCTATTAGATATCGACCACCCGCTAAGCGATGAATGTCGCAGAGCTATTGCTTCTTTTGCGGAACTCGAAAAATCTCCCGAACATATTCATACATATCGTTTAACACCACTTGGTTTATGGAATGCCCGTGCCGCCGGACATGATGCTGAGCAAGTTGTAGATATTTTGCTCAAGTACTCAAGGTTCGCAGTCCCACATGCCTTACTAGTGGATGTTGCGGAAACGATGTCGCGATATGGCCGACTTAGACTTGAAGCACACCCAGTTCACGGACTCGTATTAGTCTCACATGACCCAGCAGTATTGAAAGAAGTTACTCGTGGAAAAAAAGTTGCTCCAATGTTGGGGTTGCAATTAGATGATGAAACTATTGTTGTTCATCCTGGACAACGTGGCTTTTTAAAGCAGGCTTTATTAAAACTTGGTTGGCCTGCTGAAGATTTTGCAGGATATGTAGATGGCGAG
>WLIM01000043.1 GCA_009702205.1 Actinomycetota bacterium
ATTACTTAAGCGCGCCCTCGTGGCGAAGTAGCCATTCTTTTACTTCTAGACCATAACCATAATTTCCAAGCGCCCCACCAGTCTTGATAACTCGATGACACGGAACTATTGGCGCAATTAAATTTCTGGCACAAGCAGTTCCTGCTGCACGAACCGCATTTTCTGATCCAGCCCGTTGTGCTAATTCTGCGTAAGACCAAGTTTTACCAGCTGGAATTTTTCGCATCGCTTTCCAGACATCTTGTGAGAAATCTGCACCTGGTTGTCTAACTTTGATGCCACCAAGCGCGGTTAAATCGCCCGCGAAGTAATCAGATATTAGATCACTGATAATTGGGATCTTCTTCACGCTTTTAACTTCACGAGCCGTATCAATTGGATCCATACGTTCAAATAAATCTTTGAAGTTTCGAAATCCTGCTGCCAGCAAGATATGTTCATCGCTCACAAGAAATAATTCGCCAACTGGCGTCTTATGAACCGCTTGGAAAAGCATCCGACAACACTATTGCCGAATTAGTGATCGCGTAACATTTCTGCGACTAAAAATGCGAGCTCAAGGGATTGAGTGTGGTTGAGGCGAGGGTCGCACGCGCTTTCGTAGCGGGTGGCTAGGTCAGATTCGAGAATCTGTTCGCCGCCGCCTACGCACTCAGTGACATCATCCCCGGTCAATTCAATGTGAATTCCACCTGGGTGAGTTCCGAGCGCTTTGTGAACCTCAAAGAAGCCACGAACCTCATCTAGAACATCATCAAATTTACGAGTCTTATAGCCACTTGGTGCTTCGTACGTATTTCCGTGCATTGGATCGCAGACCCATAGAACTTTTGCGCCAGATTCTGTAACGGCTTTAACAAGTGCTGGAAGTTTTTCGCGAATCTGGGTTGCACCCATGCGTGTAATAAAAGTAAGTCGTCCTGGCTCATTACTTGGATTTAGCTTTGCAATCATTGCAAGAGCATCTTCAACAGTGCTCTTTGGTCCAAGTTTGATACCAATTGGATTTTGGATCTTCGAAGCAAAGTCCATATGTGCGCCATCTAGTTGTCTAGTTCGCTCACCGATCCATACAAAGTGTGCAGATACGTCGTATGGCAAATCTGTTCTGGAATCGATACGCGTCAAAGCTTTTTCATATTCCAAAATCAAAGCTTCATGTGATGAATAGAAATCAACAGTCTTAAATGCATCTGGATCTACTCCTGCGGACGCCATGAAATCTAAGGAACGACCAATTTCATTAGCCATCTGTTCGTAGCGTGCACCAAAACGTGGATCTTTAGCAAAGCCCTTATTCCATTCGTGAACTCTGCGAATATCTGCAAAGCCACCTTGGGTAAATGCGCGAACTAGATTTAGTGTTGAAGAAGATGTGTTGTAAACCTGAACTAGACGATCTGGATTTGGGGTGCGAGCTTCAAGAGTAAAAGCTAAATCATTTACAGAATCGCCACGGTATGCCGGAAGAGTTACATCACCACGAGTTTCGGTATCACTGCTTCGTGGCTTTGCGAATTGACCAGCCATGCGGCCAACTTTAATTACCGGAAGGCTTGCAAAATATTGGAGTACTGCCGCCATCTGAAGAATTGTCTTAATTCGATTACGAATTGAGTCAGCTGTTGCTGCTTCGAAAGTTTCTGCGCAATCCCCACCTTGTAACCAGAATGCTTTACCGTCTTGGGCAATAGCAATACGCTCTTTAAGACTGTCGCATTCGCCAGCAAAAACAAGTGGTGGCATCTTGCGCAATGTCTCAACGGCCTTTGTGACTTGCGGACCGGTTGCTCCGCCAGGCCATTGCGGTTGTTGGGCTGCCACAAGGCCGGGCGTAAAGAGCGAATCGGTATTCATCATGTCCTTTATTTTAGGGAAGTAGTTGAAGTTGGCGCAGTTAATTAACCGAAGAAGACTTCTGCTTCAGCGTATAGATCAGGTGAAACTAACTTCAGTTGAGTTGTGGCTGAGGCCAACGGTACGCGTGCAATCTTGGTTCCGTGAAGTGCAACCATTTTGCCGAAATCACCTTCATGAATCGCTGTGATTGCATGTAGACCAAATCGAGTTGCCAGAACTCGGTCGAATGCAGTTGGGGTACCGCCACGTTGGATATGTCCAAGAACAGAGGTACGTGCTTCTTTGCCAGTCTTCTCTTCAATTTGTCCGGCAAGCCATTCGCCGATACCAGAAAGCTTTACGTGACCGAATGAATCAAGAGTTTGATCCTTTACAACCATGTCGCCATCTTGTGGGATCGCACCTTCGGCAATAACAATAATTGGTGCGTAAGAAGATTCGAAACGAGAATTAACCCATTCGCAGACCTTGTCAACTGAGAATTTAACTTCAGGAATTAAAATACAAGATGCTCCGCCAGCAATACCAGCGTGTAGTGCAATCCAACCTGCATGTCGGCCCATAACTTCAACAATTAGCGCACGGTGGTGAGATTCTGCAGTTGTATGAAGACGATCAATCGCTTCAACGGCAATATTTACAGATGTATCGAAGCCAAATGTGTAATCTGTGTTATTTAAATCGTTATCAATTGTCTTTGGAACGCCAACAACTTTTACGCCGAGTGAATCTAACTTTGTAGCAACACCAAGTGTGTCTTCGCCACCGATTGCAACAAGTGCATCGATATTCATTTTGGCAAGGTTCTCTTTGATGCGCTCGACGCCATTTTCAATCTTGAATGGATTTGTGCGAGATGAACCAAGAATTGTTCCGCCGCGAGGCAAGATGCCACGTGTAGTTGTTAGATCCAAAGGCATTGTTAAACCTTCAAGTGGACCCTTCCAACCGTCGCGAAAACCAACAAACTCATAGCCGTACTCTTTTACGCCCTTGCGAACTACCGCACGAATAACAGCATTTAATCCTGGGCAATCTCCGCCACCTGTTAGGACACCAATACGCATCTTTACTCCTGATTTTTAGTTTAATAACGCTAGAAAACACTTTTGGGTGGTCGACTTTGACTAGGAAAGTCTACCCTCCGAGCAGAGGTGGTTAAATCATCCCCTAAAGTCTGGAGCAGATATGAACGCGAAATCGCTATTAGTGGCTGGCATCGACACCTCAACTCAGTCGGTAAAGGTTGTAATTCGCGATGCCCATAGTGGCCAAGTAATTCGCGAGGGCCGCGCCCCACATCCAGATGGCAGTGAGGTAGATCCTGCACATTGGTGGAGCGCAACGCAAGAAGCAATAACAGCTGCGGGCGGGTTTGACGATGTTTCTGCGATAGCTGTTGCCGGCCAACAACACGGCATGGTTGCTCTTGATAAATCGGGAAATGTTATTAGACCAGCGCTGCTTTGGAATGACACCAGATCTGCTGATGAAGCAAGTCAATTGAATGCCGAGATGGGTGGTGGCGCCGAAATTGCAAAGGCTGTCGGCTCTTCATTAGTTGCAGCATTTACTGCAAGCAAAGTTCGCTGGCTTGCAGAGCATGAACCACAGAATGCGGCACGAGTTGCAGCTATCGCACTTCCACACGACTGGATCTCTTGGAAGATATCTGGAAGTGAATCCATATCCGATCTATTTACTGATCGCGGAGATGCAAGTGGTACCGGATATTTTGACAGCGTTAACAATAAATATCGCGAAGACATCTTTGAGAAAGCTATTGGAAGCAAACAAGAGATAACTTTTCCACGAATCGTTGAACCAAACATTTTCGCTATGAAAACTAAGTCAGGTATCCCAATTGCAGCAGGAACTGGCGACAATGCCGCTGCAGCTATTGGTGTTGGTGCCCAACCTGGTGATGTAGTTGTCTCTCTTGGAACTAGTGGTACTGCTTTCGCAGTTTCAACAACACCGACACACGATGCAAGTGGTGAAGTCGCTGGCTTTGCAGATGGAACTGGTTACTTCCTGCCTCTAGTTTGCACGCTAAATGCAGCACGAATACTTGATGCCGCAACTCGCATCCTTGGCGTGACGCATGATGAACTTGGTGAGCTTGCACTTAAAGCCGAACCTGGTGCAAATGGGCTAACTCTTCTCCCCTATTTTGAAGGTGAACGCACTCCAAATCGACCTGATGCAACTGGTGTCTTTTCTGGAATGAATCTAGGAAATTCAAATCGTGAAGATTTTGCACGAGCAATGATTGAGGGGATGCTCTGTGGAATGGCCGATGCTGTTAATTCACTTGAGAAATTAGGTGTGGAAGTTAAAAGAATCTTATTAGTTGGTGGTGCGGCTAAGAATCCTGCGGTTGGAAAAATTGCTTCTGCAATATTTGGACGCGAAGTTTTACTTCCACCACCAGGTGAATATGTTGCCATTGGCGCCGCAAAACTTGCAGCTTGGGCTCTGCTCGCAAGTGAGAGACCGCCACAATGGGATTTGGGAACAGTCGAAAGTATTAAAGAAATCCCAACACCAGAAGTTTTAGTTAAGTATCGAAAACTTCGCGATCAGACACAAGGTTGGTAAAAGTGGGACTTAAACCAGAGCTAGTCGAATATTTACAAGCACGTGTTGAAAGTGGACTGCCAGAAGTTTGGCAAGCACCAGTATCAACTATTCGCAAGAACTTGGAAAATCGCGCAGTTGCTTCTGGTGAACCTGAAAAGATTTATGAAGTTGTCCATCGTTTTATCCCTGGGCCAACGGCTGATTTACCAGTTCGAATTTATCGACCAGTAAAAGGTGCGGTTCTGCCGGCTCTTGTCTTTTTCCATGGCGGTGGCTGGGTTTTAAATAATTTAGATAGTTATGAACAATCCATGCGATCACTCGCAAACAAGGGGCAATTCGTAGTCATTGCGGTTAACTATCAGAAGGCGCCAGAACAACCATTCCCAGCTCCTTTTGATGATTGCTATGCAACTTTGCTCTGGGTTTTACAAAATGCAGAGTCGCTCGGAATTGATCCAAATCAAATTGGAGTTGGCGGTGATAGCGCAGGTGGAAATTTGGCCGCAGGTGTTGCACTAAAAGCTCGTGATACCAAAGATTTAGATTTGGCTTTCCAATTACTTATCTATCCATGCAATGACAGCGAGATGAATTACGACTCTGCCTATAACAATGGCGTCGGCTATGGCTTAAGCACCCAGGCAATGAAGTGGTTCTGGGAGCAATATCTTTCGAAGAAGATAGATGCCAAGAATCCTTATGCAGTGCCGGCATCTGCGAAAGATTTCACTGGCGTTGCTCCTGCGATAATTACAACAGCGGAGTTTGATCCACTTTTGGATGATGGCTACATATATGCCGAACTTCTACGCAAATCAGGAGTTCCAACAATTTATCGGGAATATGAAGGTGTGATTCATGGGTATTTCACGCTTGCAGGAATCACCCCAGAAGCTAACGTCTTGCAGCAATATGTTGCAGATGAAATAAACGCGCTACTTAAGCGCTAATTTTGAAATACCAAGTAAGTAGTAGAAACTAATCTAATGTCACGTCGCAACTGGTTTCTCTTCTTCTTCATTGGTTTCATCTGGGGAATCCCATATCTACTAATTAAAGTTGCAGTGGACGAGCTCGCTCCCCCAGTAATTGTTTTCTCTAGAGTCGTTATCGGTGCCGCAATTTTGATTCCAATGGCGATAGCGCGAGGTTCACTTCTTCCGGCGCTAAAAGCTTGGCGATATGTAATTCCATATGCAATCGGTGAAATGATCGGACCTTGGTTCTTGATTACAGCAGCAGAACAGAATATGAGTTCTGGTCTGGCCGGTTTACTTGTAGCAACTGTTCCTATTTGGTCAACTATTTTGGCTTCGATTCACGGCGATAAAACTGTTTGGCATCACAAACGACTACTTGGAATTTTGATTGGTTTTGTTGGAATTGTTTTGGTCGTGGGGATTGAAAGTTTCTCTGGCCGACAATCAATCGTTGCTATTTTTATGATTATCATTGCCGCAATCGGATATGCCTGGGCCGTAACGATGGTCAATGCAAAGATTCCACATATTGAACCGCTATCTATTAACGGTATTGCAATGGCCTTTACCGCACTTGTCTATCTTCCAATTGCGATAGCTACAGCACCTGCGCACCTTCCGACTCTTAAAGTTTCTGCAATTGTTCTGGCATTGGGGCTATTCCCTACAGCACTTGCCTTCTTCTTGTTCTTCCAATTGATCAAAGATATTGGAACTGCAAGAGGTTCTTTGGTTACCTATTTAAATACTGCTTTCGCAGTTATTCTTGGTGTGATTATTCTAAAAGAACCATTCACGCTTGGAATAGCACTTGGACTTCCACTGGTTCTAATTGGCTCTTATTTTGCAAGCCGTAAGACCGTTACTTCCGTTCAATAAATCCCAACTTAGTGAGCGCTTTCGCATCACGTTGCCACTCTTTACTAACTTTTACGTGCAACCCTAAGAAGATTTTTGCATCCAAGAAAGTCTCGACAGATCCACGAGCTCTAACTCCAATATCTTTTAATCTGGAACCTTGAGGCCCGATGACAATTGATTTCTGGCTATCTCGTTCAACATGCAAGGTTGCATGAATATCAAAAAACTCTTTACCTTCGCGCTTTGCCATTTCATCAATTGTGACAACTATCGAGTGCGGGACTTCTTCATATAGATTCTCGATTGCTGCCTCGCGAATCAATTCGGTAATTGTCATTTCTGTTGCTTGGTCTGTTGAAATATCCTCAGGATAAAGTGAAGGTGAGACTGGGAGTTTCTCAGCTAAAAGCCCGAGAAGAAGTTCGGTCTGATCCAGATTCTTTGCTGATATCGGAACAATTTCGGCGACGTTTAAGCCAACTCGCTGCGCAAATTGACCAACCTCAATTAATTTCGCCAACATCGTTTCTTGCTTAACGCTGTCGCTCTTTGTAACCGCAATTAGCACTCGCCTTTGATTTTGGACTTGGCGCGCTATAAATTCATCGCCCTGCCCAATCTCTTCATCTGCTGGAAGACATATAAGAACTGCATCCACCGATTCCAAATTTTCAGAGACCATGGCATTTAACCTTGATCCGAGCAAAGTCTTTGGCTTATGAATACCGGGAGTATCAACCACAATCATTTGGAAATCTGGTTTAGAAATAATTCCACGAATTGGATTTCTAGTTGTGTTTGGATGTTTTGAAGTTATAACGATTTTTCGTCCGACTAAGGCATTTACGAGAGTGGATTTTCCAACATTTGGCCTACCAATAATGGCTACAAAGCCCGCCTTATGTTCAACACTCATGTCCTAATTCTCTCACTTAATGCTTAACGGCTTCACCAACTCCATCACTTCAGATACCGATGAAACTAATTCTGCGACTCGCTCTGAGATTAATCGGTGGCAGCCTTCACTTGTCGGTGAATTAATCGGACCTGGAACTGCCATTACTGGGCGAAATATCTCGGCCGCATCGCGAGCGGTTCTAAGAGATCCACTACGGAACGCCGCTTCCACAACTATGGTCGCTTTAGATAACGCCGCAATCAAACGATTACGCGTAAGAAAGCGATGTGGAATTGCAGGGACATCAGGCATAACTTCTGAGATAAGCAATCCACTTTCACTTATCTCGGCAAATAACTTCTCATGTGCGGCAGGATAATTCTTATTGAATCCACCACCAAGAACCGCAACTGTTACGCCCTCTCCTACCAAACAACCATTATGCGCCGCAGCATCTATTCCAATTGCACCACCGCTAATAACTGCCCATTCATGATCAGCGACACCGGCGCCAAAGTCTTCGGCAATTCGCCTCCCATATGGCGTTGGATTTCTTGTTCCTACAATTGAAATCGAATTGATTAAGTCTGGTAAATACTCGCGTTGGCCTTTGATCAAAAGTGCAATTGGGGGCGCTACTAAATCGCTCAAAGAAAGCGGCCAATCAATATCTTCTGGAGTGAGAATAAACGCACCAGCTTTAGAAATCTCAGCTAAGACCTCTTCCCCTCTTGATAGCTTTAGGCGCTCTGCGATTTTTAGCGCTGAGTTCTGTTCACCATAGCGCCCGGCAATAATTCGATCTCTCACTTCTATTGCGCCTCGAGTGATAATTTCATTACTCCAGAAAATTGAACCGCCTTCGATGGCAGAAAATAATTGAGCTCGTGCTAAGAAAGTGTTCAAGCCATCAACTCCATTCCTTCTCGCAATCTAAAGGCGGCTTCGACATCATCAC
>WLIM01000044.1 GCA_009702205.1 Actinomycetota bacterium
AAATCTTTAAGACCAGATGCTGCTGCTTTCAGGCGCAACATTGATTTTGGTTCAAAAACAATTAGTGGGCGTCGGGCTGGATTAGCCATGTGCCAACGAAGTAAGTGGAAGTAAGAAGCCGGTGAAGAAGGTTGAGCCACGGTCATATTTAGTTCTGCACAAAGTGCGAGGTAGCGCTCAATGCGACCTGAAGAGTGGTCAGGACCTTGACCTTCATAACCATGAGGTAGCAGTAGAACTAGTGAAGAACGCTCGCCCCACTTCTGAAGTGCTGAGGAGATAAATTCATCAATAATTGTTTGCGCGCCATTAGCGAAGTCACCGAATTGGGCTTCCCACATAACTAGAGCATTTTCACGCTCAACCGAATAGCCATATTCAAAGCCCATTGCGGCATATTCAGATAGCAATGAATCAAATACGAAGAATTGATTTTCATCTGAAATTAAAGAACGAAGAGGTGTCCAGTCAGCGCCGGTATTTTGATCAACAATAACTGCGTGACGATTGCTAAATGTTCCGCGTCGGACATCTTGACCAGCAAGACGAATTGGATGACCTTCTAGAAGAAGTGATCCCATTGCAAGTAATTCACCTGTTGACCAATCAACTGTGCCTTCATCTAACATCTCAACGCGCTTAGCTAATTGTGGAGTTAGTTTTGCATGTGGTTGGAAACCTTCAGGAATAGCGCTTTGGGTTGCGACAATCTTGCGAAGAGTTGCTTCATCTACTGCAGTGTTAACACTTTGTGGTGCGGGTGCAACCGGAACGACAATATTTGAATCGTGTTCAGGTTCACTGTTGTGGACCGCGTTATAAACCGCATCAAGTTGGGCTTGGTAATCGCGCAAGACTTCTTCGGCCTCTTCGACTGTAATGTCCCCACGGCCAATTAGCGCTTCGGTATACAGCTTTCTAGTTGAGCGCTTTGCTTCAATTAATTTATACATAAGTGGCTGTGTGAAACTTGGCTCATCGCCTTCATTGTGTCCACGACGGCGGTAGCAAATCATGTCGATTACAACATCTTTATTAAATGTTTGGCGATACTCAAATGCAATTCGGGCTACGCGAACAACGCTCTCTGGATCATCTGCGTTTACATGAAATACAGGTGCCTGAATCATCTTGGCGACATCAGTTGCATATGTTGAAGAACGAGCTGCATGTGGTGAAGTTGTGAAACCAACTTGGTTATTTACAACTACGTGGATTGTTCCGCCAACTCGGTAGCCCTTTAATTGTGAAAGGCTAAGAGTTTCAGAGACAACGCCTTGGCCAGCAAATGCGGCGTCGCCATGCATCAAAATTGGTAGGACGGTAAATGCTTCTTTAACATTTAATTTATCCTGCTTAGCTCGGGTAATGCCTTCTAATACTGGGTTTACCGCTTCTAGGTGTGAAGGGTTTGCAGCGAGATAAATCTTTGTTGTGGCACCTGATTCAGCAGTAAATACTCCTGCTGTTCCAAGGTGATATTTCACATCGCCAGAACCGTGAACTTGGTTCTCTGCGTAATGTCCTTCGAATTCTTGGAATATTTGTCCGTATGACTTACCTGCGATATTTGCAAGAACGTTTAGCCGACCACGGTGTGGCATACCAATACAAACTTCATCGAGTCCACGATCTGCGGCGGCTGAGATAACTGCATCAAGAAGTGGAATTAAAGTTTCGCCACCTTCAAGTGAGAAGCGCTTCTGACCAACATATTTTGTCTGAAGGAATGATTCAAAAGCTTCGGCGCTATTTAGTTTGCGCAAAATACGGAGTTGTTCCTCGCGTGGCGCTCTCGGTGAACCAACTTCAACATGTTCTTGAATCCACTTGCGTTCAGCAGGATTTTCCATATACATGTATTCGATTCCAATTGTGCGGCAGTATGAATCGCGCAGAGTTCCAAGAATTTTGCGAAGTTTCATTACTGGTTTGCCACCAAAGCCATCGGTTGCGAATTCACGATCAAGATCCCAAAGTGAAAGCCCGTGAGTAACAACATCTAAATCAGGGTGTGAGCGTTGCACATATTCCAGCGGATCTATATCTGCCATCAAGTGGCCAGTGGTTCGGTATGCGTTAATTAATTGTTGAACGCGTGCAGTCTTGTTAACTTGGTCATCTTTTGTTGCGCGCATATCAACGACCCAACGAATTGGAACGTATGGAATTCGTAGCGCTGCGAAGATCTCGTCGTAGAAACCATTTTCGCCAAGAAGCAATTCGTGAATTCGCTTTAGGAAGTCACCAGATTGCGCACCTTGAATAATTCGGTGATCGTAAGTACTAGTTAGCGTTATAACTTTGCTAATTCCGAGTTCGGCCAATGTATCTTCATTTGCACCGTGAAATTCCGCTGGATAATCCATCGCGCCAACGCCAAGAATTAAGCCTTGACCTTGAACCAAACGTGGAACAGAGTGCACAGTTCCGATAGTTCCTGGATTAGTAAGTGAAACAGTCGTGCCGGCGAAATCTTCAACAGTTAAAGAGCCACCGCGTGCTTTGCGAACCGTCTCTTCATATGACGCCCAGAATTGTCCGAAATCTAACTCTTCACAGCCCTTAATTGATGGAACAAGCAATTGACGTGAACCATCTGGCTTTGCAAGATCGATAGCGATACCAAGATTTATATGTTCTGGCTTTCCAATCGCAGGCTTGCCATCTAATTCACCAAAGAAAGCGTTCATCTCTGGCATTTGGCGAATAGCACTAATCATTGCGTAACCGATGATGTGAGTAAATGAAACTTTGCCACCGCGGCTACGCTTTAAATGATTGTTAATAACTGTGCGGTTATCGATCATTAATTTGGCTGGAACTGCGCGAACACTTGTAGCGGTTGGAACTGTTAGTGAAGCTTCCATACTTTGAACAACACGTGCACTTACCCCGCGAATTGGTTCAAGAGTTGAAGCGCCAGGACTAACTAAAGTTGGGATTGGTTTAACAATTGGATCGGCCGGTGTGCGAGTTGATGCCACCGAAGCAACAGGTGCAACTGGTGTTGCTTGCGCAACTGGTGTTGCTTGCGCAACTGGCGTTGCTTGCGCAACTGGCGTTGAAGTTGCGGAAACTTGAGTTGCGGCTACGGGAACTTGAAGTGTGGCCGGATCAGATACTTTCTTTGGAAGTGGTGGATTCCCACCCTTTGGCGCATTGTCTAGCGCTGGAATTACTTTGCCATTTGAAACTGAATTTGAAACTGAATTTGAACCAGGTGTGTAGTCGGAGAAAAATTCGCCCCAAGATGCATCTACAGAATTTGGATCCGCTAAAAAGCGTTCATACATTTCATCGACTAGCCACTCATTAGGACCAAACGATCCACCAAAGTGATTAGCAGGCGTATTAGATCCAGTTGCCGACACTTTTGATGCTCCCGATTCCACTTAAATCGTCGATTTATTAAGCATTTACTAACACGAGTCTAATAGGCACTGGGGCTTGGGACTATTCCTTGGGGGCACAGATTGGCAAAAATGCACTGTGATAACCGCCCCATTGCCACTTTTTCAGCAGGAAATCTCCATCAATTATGGGCAGAGTTGCCGCCATGAATTCGCAGATATCAAACTCAGCAGATCGCCCGCTTGCCATTGTTACGGGTGGCTCGCGCGGACTTGGTTATGTAGTGGCAAAAGAGCTTTCGCAATTAGGAAATCGAGTTCTAATTGTCAGCAAAGATCCAGAGCGGGCTGCGAAGAGTGCATCTGAAATTGGCTGCGAATTTGAAACCGTCGATTTTCAGGATTTAGATGCCACCCAAATTAAGTTCCAAGATATTGCTGCCAAATATGGCACCCCAAAAATATTAGTTCTGGCTCATGGCGTAATGAGTGAAAAAATGTCAAAGACACTTCGAACCACAACTCAAGAGTGGCGCCGGGTAATGGCAATCAATTTAGATTCCGTTTTTATTGCAATAAATGCAATTGCACCTGCAATGGCAGAGGCACGCGATGGTCGAGTAATTATTTTTACAGCATGTCTAGGAAGAATGTCAGGGCCAGGAAATGCCGGGGGACTTGCGCCGTATCGAATTAGTAAAGCAGGAGTAAATGCGTTGGTTCGAAATCTTGCTCACGAAACTGGACAAGGCGGTCGAGGATTTTTAGTTGATGCAACTTGTCCTAATCACAGTCGCACGGACATGGGCGGCCCTGATGCACCAAGATCAGCGGAAGAAGGCGCAGCAACTGCAATTTGGCTGGCGACAAGAAATTTTGAAACTGGAAAAGATCAGACTGGTTTATTCTGGGAAGATCAACAAATTATTCCCTGGTAGGAAAGTAAAAATTACTCCTTGCCGTTGTAACCAAAGAGCGCAGAAACCAATGTAATTGCGCCAAGTAGAGCAAGTGGAATTCCGACTAAAAACAAACCGCCAGAAATCATGTAGTAAGAGACGCCAATTGCAATCAAATTAGCTAGAACTGCGGGGGCTCGCCCATAAGAGCGGCGACGGGCGAAACCCGTGGATGCAAAGTAAAGCCCGATTGCGCCAATGCTTGCGAAAATAATCTCGCCGATAAGAGCAGATGGCCAAGTTGCAGTTGAGAAGACAGTGGCAAGCAATAAATAGATGACGATTCCAATAAGTATCAGTGATTCAATTCGGAGCAACCAGATAGCGGCAGTTCTAGATCTTTCATAGAACGAATCACTTAACTTCATCCGAGCTCCTCATTTGTTCTAGGAATAGGTGCGTTTAGAGCCAAACTCTAATGCATGAAAAACCTATTATCGCTAGCCTGACTAAATGAAAGTCGAATTTTCGAATAACGGATTAATAGATTCCTTAACTGGGGCACCCGCCCCTCGCAATTTCTTCGAGAATTTAGAACGTGAAATTTCAAAATCTCAACGCCTCTACCAACCTCTTGCAATAATGACATTTAAATATTTGACCACTGCTAGTGAAGGTGATTCTGAAAAAGAATTAATAGAACTGGGGCGTTCGATAAAAAAGAATATGCGCAAAGGTGACTTCTACTCACGCATCGCTCAAGATGGATTCTGGGTTTGCCTTCATGCCAATGAGAATGATTCTGCAGATTCCAAAAAAAGATTTAGTAAAGCACTTTTAAATGTTTTCAATCAAGAAAAATCAAAAGCAACATTTAGTAAGAGCAAAGTAGAAATCTCGATAAATTTATGGAGCCCAGAAATGAGTAAGGCTGCTTGGATTAGGGCTATCGATCTTTCATACTTTGACTAATTCCAGAAAGTATTAAATCACGCACATAGCAGAGCAATTTACTTTGTGTAACTTTTTAAAAGATTTTAACTCTGGATGTTAATAGGTATGTTCTAGCGGCCATTTTCTGATATTTGATACCCAGATGAATACAAAGACATTTGGCCCGCTACAAGATTTAATGGAAGATAGTGAAATTGAAGAAGTTTGGATCAATTCTCCAAATAGAATTTTCATCGCTCGTAAAGGTATTAGTGAATTAACAAACTTAACTCTTACTTTTGATGAAGTGCGAAACCTCGTTGAAAGACTACTTATGTGGGGAGGTCGACGACTCGATCTCTCGCATCCCTTTGTAGATGCCAGATTGCCTGATGGCAGTAGGTTGCATGTGGCTATTCCGGAAATAACTGCTCAATTCTGGGCCGTCAATATTCGCAAACATTTAATTCGAGGTAAGTCACTTTCCGAATTAGCAAAAATTGGGGTCATGTCTGATGAGGTTTGTAATTTTCTTGTTAAAAGTGTGGAAGCTGGCTTAAACATTTTAGTTAGTGGTTCCACCCAAGCAGGTAAAACTACTCTTTTAAATGCACTAGTCAGTGCGGTCCCACTAAAAAGCCGGGTCATAACTATTGAAGAAGTATTTGAACTTCGACCTAAACTTCCAGATTGCGTAGCACTTCAAACTAAGCCAGCAAATCTTCAGGGCGAAGGTGCAATTCCACTGCGCCGCTTAATTAAAGAAGCACTTCGTATGCGGCCCTCTCAAATAGTTGTGGGAGAAATACGCGAGGCTGAGTCTCTTGACTTACTCATTGCACTCAACTCTGGACTTCCAGGAATGGCAACAATTCATGCGAATTCCGCGAAAGATGCAATAAGTAAATTGCAAACACTTCCACTACTTGCAGGTGAGAATATTTCTCACAAATTCATCGCACCTGTAGTTGCTGCAGCTATTGATTTAGTTGTTCATGTGTCAATTGCTTCCGATGGTGTTCGCCGAATAATGGAGATTGCCGAAGTAACAGGTCGAATTGAAGTTGACCGAGTAGAGGTAGAGATGCTTTACAAATTTAAGCCGTTGCCAAAGCCAGGATATGAAAGAGGGCTTCAAGATCCCATGCATATTTTCCTCGAACCTACGAGAGAGCTGGAGAACGAGAATGGCTAAGAGATTTGAAATCATAAAGCAAACGAGAATAAAAAAGTCTAGTCGCAAGAATCTGATTGATTATTCAATTTTTCTAATCTCTGGTTTCCTAGGATTATTGATTGCCACTCTTGTTACCTCTTCGGTGGTAATAGGAATTCCGTTTGGATTAATTACGGTAGCTATTCCCGTTGTGTTATTGAAGCGAAAAGCTGAGCAAGAACGAATTGCACTACAAGCGCTTTGGCCAGAAATCTTGGACCACATAATTTCCGGCCTGCAATCTGGACTTTCACTTGCCGAAACTCTTGTGATCCTAAGTGGCCGCGGACCAGAAAAAACCAGGTCCTTCTTCGCACTTTTCTCACAAGATTTGCGTAATGGGATGGATTTTGACTTAGCTCTCGTTGAATTGAAATTGAGATTTCGAGATGGAATTGCAGACCAAGTCTGTGAAGTAATTGAATTTGCTCGAATTTCTGGAAGTCGAGACACATCTCTGACATTGCGCACGCTTTCGAATTTCATCAGAACTGATCTAGCAATCCGTGCCGAGATTGAGGCAAAACACAGTTGGGTTAAGAATTCTGC
The DNA here is from genome assembly GCA_009702205.1 of Actinomycetota bacterium. GTDB lineage: Bacteria > Actinomycetota > Actinomycetes > Nanopelagicales > Nanopelagicaceae > AAA044-D11. Next base: position 6,951 of record WLIM01000044.1, read on the forward strand.
AGCATTAGCAGCAATTGCACCTTGGATTTTATTGCTTTTGCTCGCTTCACAGCCAAACACTAGAAGTGCATACACAAATTCAAGGGGATTTACGATCCTAATAATCGGCGCAGTTTTAACAGTAATTGCTTACATCTGGATGGAGAAAGTTGGAAAGATAAGTGAAATTCCAAGGACTTTCGCATGAACAATTTCTCTTTGTCTTTAATCTTTCTCTCACCAATAATTTCGTATGCGGTATACATCTTGCTTAAAGAGAATCGTGACCCATTGAATGGATTTCATGACAATTATTTGACAACTTTAAGAACCGTGCAGAATGAAAACCAAATTATTAGGAAGAGTGGAAACCTAAGTTCTTCAAATATTCTTAAAATATTCAAATCTCGGGATTTGACTCTAAATATTCCTGGAACTAAAGCGCTAGTAACTATTTTTGTAATTTCTATGCCACTACTTTTTCTATCTGGAATTTCTCCAAGAATTGTATTTGTAATATGTATTTCACTTCCTTCATATATTTTTTGGCTTAAGGGAAGTGCAAATCGGGATAAGAAAAAGGAACAACTTCAAATTGAATCCGAATTTCCTGCAATTGTGGAACTTTTCGCCGTATTGGTTTCAGCTGGGGAGAGCCCTTCAACAGCTTTACAGCGGGTATCTTCTCGGGCCTCAGGAGCGCTAGCGGACAAGTTCGTAGAGACTTTAACTGATCTTCAAAAGGGTAAAAATTTAACTCAAGCCCTTGAAAGGCTTGGACGTGAAGTTAATTCAGCTTCAATTCGTAGATTTTGTGACACCTTAATACTTGCCATGGAGCGAGGAACATCATTGTCTGATGTTCTAACGCGCCAAGTAGAAGAAGTGCGTTCTACTCATCATTCATCACTGCTTGCTGCTGCAGGAAAAGCAGAAATCGCCTTGATGATTCCGGTGATTTTTTTGATCTTGCCGATATCAGTTCTATTTGCCCTTTGGCCTTCGTACTTATCACTTGGGCAGAGCATCATGTAGAAATCGAAAGAGGTTATCAACATCAAGTTATTCATTCACAGATTCGACTCTTCATAAAGTTTTTACTTCGAATTACCAAGAAGATAACGCAAGACCAATCGATTACTCAG
>WLIM01000045.1 GCA_009702205.1 Actinomycetota bacterium
AATCGTCGCTATCGCTTGGTCGTGAGAATCTGCCGTCATTTCATAAATCGAGGAACCGAGTACTTTGCCCAAATCTCGCGCAAATTCAACGACATCCGGATCGACCTCCGAAGTTTTAGAAATAATCCAGGCACGTGATTCGAAAAGATCTGATCTAGCGCTCTGTGGCCCACTCTTTTCGCGACCGGCCATTGGGTGAACAGCCACGAAGCGGCGTGATAACTCCGTAAAACTTTCTACTTGAAGTATAAGTTCAGACTTAATACCACTAACTTCTATAAATATGGCCTTAGGGTGGCTATGAAATTCCGCCTTTAGAACATCAAACACATTTTGTGGCGGTACTGCAATCAAGATTACCTCTGGGTCCTCAAGATTCTGAATGCCACCAAGAAGATCCCTAGCTAACTCCAAATTGGTTGATGAAGAGTCGCTAACTTCTACTTCAACACCTTTTTCGCGCAGTCTTAGTCCTATCGATGTGCCTATCAAGCCACATCCAACTATCTTCACCGCTCTTTTTAGCGCCATATCTAGCGTGAATTGGTGTTCTTTGAGGGATTATCGAGATCTGGACGCAATACTTGAGCACCGTTTAAGTAGATATGAGCTACTTCAGAGCGATTAAGGCTACTTTCGGCATGAATCAAGACTCGCACCGTTCTAGCCAGCGCACCATTAACGTCAATCTCACTCGCGCAAATTAGAGGGACGTCTGTGATTCCAAAGACCCTTGCTCCGACCGCAGGGAACTCGCATGTTAAGTCCGGGGTCGCCGTAAACAACATCGAAACTAGATCATCATTCGAAATGGAGTTGGCTTCAAGTATTTCCTTTAAAAGTTCTGCAACACACTTGCGCATCTCTTCGCTAGTGTCTACCCGCAACTGCGTAGCCCCTCTAAAGGCCCGAATTGATTTCATTGGAGAATCTTACCCCCGAGTCGCAAACAGGGGTCTGCAATTAAACTTATTAATCCATAACGAGTTTTATCGATATACAGGCTTTTTTGATTATCGACAATAGTGGGCGAAGTTTTCTTTTGTTTCATCAGAATCGATAAATATATACTTTTGTGTCCTAACAGGCTCAATAAAACCTATTTATCGATAATTTTTGAGAATGGCAAAATAGATAAATAACTAAATAGTTATTAATCAAACCTATTTATTGATTTAACTTTAAAAGGGTAAAGAGATTATCTATCTCAATAGTGTTGAGAACTCGCCAGCGACCTTCTTTAGTCTCCCCTATAGAAATCGGACCGAAGTCTGTTCGAATAAGTCGGATTACTTCTATTTCCAATGATTCAAACATCCGCCTTACTATGTGGAAGCGGCCTTCATGGATCGAAACCTCAACCCAGTGATGTTTATTGTTTACTTCACGGACGACATTGATTTCCAAGGCCCGGGCTAGTCCGTCTTCCAAAATAACGCCTTTCAGCAAGCTGTCGACGTTCTCTTTGGTGAAGAGCCCTTCAATCTCAATAAGGTATTTCTTGACCATTCCATAGCTAGGATGAGTCGCGCGATGCGTTAAATCTCCATCATTTGTTAACAGAATTAACCCTTCGCTCTCGCGATCGAGTCGACCGACATGGAAAAGACGTTCATTTCTAGTTTTGAAGAAATCCCCGAGATTAGGACGATCCTCGGGATCAGACATGGTGGAAATTACGCCCCTGGGTTTATAAAAAGCAAGGTAAGTTTTAGTCTTGGAAGACTTTATAGCCTCACCATCTACTTCTACTTTAGAGATTTCTGGGTCGAATTTGCTTCCGAGTTCAAAGATTTGGACGCCATCTACGCTTACGCGACCTTCTGAGATAAGCGTTTCGCTTGCTCGGCGACTTGCTATGCCTGCATCTGCGAGAATTTTTTGTAATCGAACCATTGCCATAAGACCCTCATTTCAACTGCTTCAACAGCGTGGAATGAGCGCAAGGTTACGCCTAAAGGGCCATATCCCCTAATCCAAAGGGTGATTGCCTCTTTAATCGGTAAGAGTTGAGAGGACCTCATCCAAGCCATCAACATCGGGAAGAAACGGCGCAAGAGCTGGAAGATCTGATACCGCATTCAATCCGAGCTTTTCAAGGAAGAAGGAGGTAGTCGAGTAAAGAATTGCTCCAGTTTCATGTTCAATTCCCGCCTCCTCAACCAAACCCCGCGTAACAAGAGTCTTCATGACCGCCTCGACATTGACGCCTCGAATAGCAGATACCCGAGCTCTAGAAACCGGTTGGCGATATGCGATTACAGCTAAGGTTTCCAGTGCCGCCTGTGTCAATCTTGATTGCTGTCCATCTAAAACAAATTTCTCTACTACTGGTGCCAGATCTGGATGGCTATAAAAACGCCAACCTCCTGATACTTGACGAAGTTCAAAGCCACGTCCGGTGCTCTCATATTCGCTCGCCATAGCCGCAAGCGCTTCAAGAACAAGTTCCGTGGGAGTTTCAGTAATTTGAGCCAAAATGAGTTCAGATACAGGTTCATCAACCACCATAAGGATGGCTTCAAGCGATCTTTGCAGTTCAGAATTAGACATTTATATCTCCATTTGTATCATCTTCAACAATAGACTGTGGTATATCAAACTCGTCGCTAACCTCGATCTCTCCCGATGCACTGCCGGTCCATGTAACCGCAAGTTCACCAAGAGCTATCACCTGCTCAAATCTGACCACTCCCTCGCGGTAGAGCTCAAGCAAGGCCAAAAACCTAGCCACGACTACCAAGGTTGAGGTTGCGTCACTAATCAGGTGCCTAAAAGTTGACTTACCTGTTCGTCGAAGCTCATCAACAATCTTGACGGCTTCCTCCGCTACGCTCACGAGAGGGCGATGGATATGTTCGATGCCAACAGAGGGAGCAACTTTCGGCGAGAGAACCCGCTGGGCGATGGCCCCGAATCTTTCCGGGCCGACTCCGATCAATACTTCAGGGAGTAATGAGGCAAAATGAGCTTCAAGAGCAACAACTCGAGCAAAACTCTTCTCTTCACGCTCAAGACGTTCGCTGAAGATCGCCGCAATAGCCTTAAATGCTCGATATTGAAGCAATCTGGCAAAGAGAAGGTCCCGAGCCTCTAAAAGGGCTAAATCGCCTTCGTCTTCAACCTCGCCTGAAGGTAGAAGCCTTGCAGCTTTTAGATCCAGCAGAGTGGCTGCTACGACCAAGAACTCGGTAGTTTGGTCTAAGTCCCAACCATCTTCTGAACCCTCGAGGGCTCGGATATAGGCGATGAAATCATCTGTAACTACACCAAGGGCAACCTCGGTTACATCCATTTTGTGCCTGGAAATCAGCTGCAGCAGCAGGTCAAATGGCCCATCGAAGTTTGAAAGATGAACCGAGAAGCCCGGATTACTCTCTGGCGTCACTGAAGTTTCGCCGTGCTGCGGCTCTGAAACTTCGATAGCACCCTCATTCATGGCGTAAAGGTAATGCACTTACGCTTGCGTGCCCAATCGCACCGCCGTAGAGTCCCGCTATGGCAAAAAGCAATTCGAATATATCTCGCTTAGGAACTAAATCGACAAATCGCGATGAGGAGTTCTCTGCTACTTCAAGTGTTCTCGGACGCAAATTAGTCGAGTTCCCACAGGTTAAAAGCGCCCCCGAAGCTGGACCTGCACGAGTGATCTCAATTGTTAACCAAAAAGGTGGAGTTGGAAAAACAACAACGACAATTAATTTGGGTGCTGCACTCGCAGAACTAGGACGCAGAGTCCTACTAATTGATTTTGATTCTCAAGCAAGCATGACAACAGGTTTAGGAATCAAACCTCTGCAAATTAAGGAACAGTACGGCTCTATCTGGTATTTGCTCAATGATTCCAGCGCGAATATTTCGGAATACATATTGAAATCAAATGTACCTGGCTTAGATTTCATCCGTGGCCACAAAGATTTAGCTGCCGCAGATGCCGCTTTCGTTTCAGAATTAGCTAAAGAGCATAAACTTCGAAAACTATTAGAGCCACTGTTAGATCAATACGATGACATTCTTATCGATTGTTCACCTTCTCTTGGAACATTAACGATCAATGCTTTAACAGCTTCTAATGGCGTGTTAATACCAATGGAGTGTGAATATTTCGCAGTGTTAGGACTTGGTTTGGTTAGAGAAACCATAGACAAAGTTCGCAGCAACACCAATCCGCATCTGAAAATAGATGGAATTCTTGCGACCATGTTTGAACGAAAAACCGCACACTCTCGTGAAGTTCTAGAGCTAATTTCCAAGGAATTTCCTGATGACTTGTTGGACACAATTATTGCTCGTACAGTCCGATTCTCTGAATCAACAGTTAAAGGTGAACCAATAACAACTTATGCAAGCAGTTCTACCGGTGCAGTTTCATATCGCAGACTTGCCCGCGAATTAATTTATCGAGGAGGAGCAAAATGAGTCGCAGAGTTAGTCTTCCAGGGGCCGACGAGCTATTTCGTCAAACAACAACACTTAGTGCAGTCCCATCACAAACTCCAACGCCAATAGAGGATGTTCCGACAGCGCCGATAATTAGTAAGAAGAGCGTTCGCACAACTTCGCGTCGCCGCGTAAATTCCTTTGATCGTTCACCAAGTGGTCGTGAACGTCACGATGAGAAGATCACCGTTTACCTATCCCCTGAAGAACTTTACGATCTTGAACAAGCACGCTTAGCCCTCCGCGGAGATCTAGGTCTTGCTGTGGATCGTGGTCGTATTGTGCGTGAATCGCTTGCAATAATTATCGCTGATCTCGAAACTAAAGGCGATCAAAGCATTATCGCAAGACGTTTACGCGGAAAATAAAGTTTAGTTCGCTCTCGGATGAGAGCTCGCATAACTTTCTCGCAGTCGATCAATCGTAACCATTGTATAAATCTGCGTTGTTGTCACCGATGCGTGACCTAAAAGTTCTTGAACAACTCTGATATCGGCGCCTCCATCTAGAAGGTGCGTTGCAAAAGAGTGTCGGAGTGAGTGCGGCGTAACTCTTACGTCGAGATTTGCCCGTTCTGCAGCGCTAGAAACTATTTCCCAGGCACTCTGCCTGCTCAAAGCATTGCCTCTCATATTTAGGAAAACCTTTGAACTCTTTTTTCCTTTTGCGAGAGTTGGTCTGGAACGCGTTAAATACTCTTCAAGACTGTTTCGTGCAAAATTCCCAACTGGAACCATTCTCTCTTTAGAACCTTTGCCAAACAATTTTACCGTCAACGTCTCATCGAGTTGCGAGATGTCATCTGTCGAGAGATTTGTTACTTCACTGATGCGCGCACCAGTTGCATAAAGTATTTCAATGAGTGCTGTATCTCGAAGGGAAATTTCATCGTTACCAATTTTTGTCGCTTCAATTATTCTTACAATTTCGTCTATTTTAAGCGCTTTCGGTAAACGCTTCGGAATGGAAGGTGGTGAATAATCCTTTAAGGGATCAATCGTTCTATTCTCTGATGAGAGGAATTTGAAAAGATTTCTAATAGTGACAACCATTCTCGCATTACTGCTTTCTGCGCTCTCCCCCGAACTTCGCAAAGAGGCCAAAAATAGGTCAACATGATTTGGACTCACATCTGTTACAGCTAAATTGTGATCATCCAGGAATTTGGCGAACTTCTTGAGATCTAAACGGTAAGCGGAAATCGTATTTTTTGAAAGGCCTTTTTCGATTGCAGCGAAGTTTAAATAGTTCGCAACTAAATCTGGTAGCTCAGCGCTATTTCCCATTGTTCAAAATTGCCGCCGCAATTAAGCCTGCGAAAAGCGGATGAGCTTTCGTAGGACGCGATAGAAATTCAGGATGTGCCTGAGTGCCTAAGTAAAATGGATGTACTTCTCTTGGCAGTTCAACGAATTCGACCAGATGGGCGTCAGGAGACAATCCAGAAAAAACTAAACCAGTCTTCGCTACCTCATCGCGGTAGCGATTATTAACTTCATATCTATGGCGGTGGCGTTCTTGAATTTCATTCGAACCATAAACTTCTGCAACTAAAGAACCGCTTGCCAGAACCGCTGGATAAAGCCCGAGGCGCATAGTGCCACCCATATCTCCTTTGCCAGCGACAATATCTTCCTGGCTTTGCATAGTTGAGATGACTGGATCCTTAGTTTCAGGATCAAACTCAGCAGAATTGGCGCCCTTAATACCCGCCAAATTTCTCGCAGCTTCGATCACCATGCATTGCAGACCTAAACACAAGCCGAGGGTTGGAATTTTATTCTCTCTTGAGAATTTGAGGGCACCCAATTTCCCTTCGATTCCACGAACTCCAAAACCACCTGGAACGCATACCGCGTCAACACCTTCAAGAGCCTTTTTTGCACCATCCGAAGTTTCACAATCATCACTTGCAACCCATTTAATGTTTACCTTTGCATTATTTGCAAAGCCGCCAGCTCTAAGTGCCTCCGTTACAGAGAGGTATGCATCTGGAAGATCAACATATTTGCCAACAAGTGCAACGCTAATTTGATGTGCGGGTTGATGCACGCGTTTTAATAGATCATCCCATTCGCCCCAAACGATCTCACGAAGTGGCATTCCTAGTCTTCGGATTACATAAGAATCAAGACCTTCGTTAAAAAGCACTTTAGGGATATCGTAAATTGAAGGCGCATCTACTGCGGCAACTACTGCTTCCAAATCAACGTCGCACATTGATGAAATTTTTCGTTTAACTGAGTCAGGTATCTCGCGATCAGATCTGATAACGATTGCATCAGGTGCGATACCTATTGCTCTAAGTGCAGCGACGCTATGTTGAGTTGGCTTTGTTTTCAACTCTCCCGAAGGTCCTATATAGGGCACTAAAGAAACATGAAGGTAGAAAACATTATCGCGGCCAACATCCTGTCGAATTTGTCTAGCTGCCTCTAAGAACGGTTGGGATTCAATGTCTCCAACAGTTCCGCCCACTTCAGTTATAACAATGTCTATATCAGGACCGGCCATGGCTTTGATACGTTCTTTAATTTCATTAGTTATATGCGGAATAACTTGTACCGTGTCACCGAGGTACTCACCGCGCCGCTCTTTGCCAATCACATTTGAATACACTTGTCCGGTGGTTACATTTGCCGAACCATGGAGATTGACGTTTAGGAATCTTTCGTAGTGACCGATATCTAAATCAGTTTCAGCCCCGTCGTCGGTTACGAAAACCTCGCCGTGTTGGAAAGGATTCATGGTCCCTGGGTCAACATTCAAGTAGGGGTCGAGTTTTTGCATGGTGACGCGTAGCCCGCGTGATGTCAAAAGACGACCGAGACTGGATGCAGTTAAACCTTTTCCTAAACTTGAGGCTACTCCGCCGGTAACAAATAGATGCTTGGTCACATGCTGGGCGGTCATGGAACGCTAACCTATCATTTCCTTGCGCGCAGCGGCGACTAAATCCAGAAGTTCACCTGCGTGTTGTTGGGCAGTCGCAGAATCTTCTTGGCCAGAGAGCAATCTTGCAATCTCTCGCTTCCGATCCTCGCCACCAACTAGTGAAATATTGCTTTGAGTCACTGACCCACTTTCATTCTTTGCAACTACTAAATGTGAGTCAGCCCAACTCGCGACCTGCGCAAGGTGAGTAACAACCAAGACTTGTGAATTTTGAGATAGCAACGCCAATCGCTTACCTACCTCGATAGCCGCCTTGCCTCCAACTCCAGAGTCAACTTCATCAAAAATATATGTCCCGATAGGTGAATTTGCTGCCAATACAACTTCAATGGCCAACATAACGCGAGAAAGTTCGCCACCACTTGCGCTCTTATTTAGCGGAAGTAATTTCCCATCTTTATGGCTAGTAAATGTGAACATAATTTCATCAATACCATCTATGCCAAAACTGGAAATCTCTTCTTCATTTCCCGTTGTAACCGCAATCTCAATCTTTGAATTGGGCATTGCGAGGTGCATTAACTCTTTAGTTATCTCAATACCTAACTTCGCAGCGAACTTAATCCGAGATGCTGATAACTTCTTCGCAGACTTCTGCAATTCTTTGAAAACCGCAGCATTCTCTACCTCCATTTCGGAAAGTCGAACATCCCCACCGCGCAAATCTCCC
>WLIM01000046.1 GCA_009702205.1 Actinomycetota bacterium
TTCCGCACTTCTTGGCCTCGCCGGTGGAATGCAGATGGTTTTCTATTGGGAGATTGTTGAAGCGGTTCGCCCAAAAGGTGCACCAACTGCGGCAATTGGTTGGCTCTGGACTTTTGAAGGAACTGCAATGGCGTTAGGTTCAACATTTAGTGGTTATATAAGTGAGGCCTTCTCGCCGCGTTATTGCCTTGCAACCATGAGTTTATGCGTTCTAATGGGTTATCTAATTATTTCTAATGGCCACAAACTTCTATCGGCTGCCGATCGACTGCCAACTCAGATTGAAGATGAAGAAGCAATGAATACCGCGCTAGATAAAACAACTTAGTGGGCGGCCAGGTCCCAGCTAGTCCCGATTCCGATATTCACATCAAGTGGAACCGACAATGCGAATGCACTCCCCATCTCCTTCTTTACTAATTCCGAGAGGCTAGCTTCCTCGCCGTTAGCTACTTCCAAAATTAATTCATCGTGGACTTGCAACAACAATCGGGATTTCAAATCGTTGGCTTCAAGAGCTTTTCCAACATTTAACATCGCAACTTTAATTATGTCTGCGGCAGAACCTTGAATTGGCGCATTTAGCGCCATGCGTTCTGCGACTTCACGTCTTGGTCGATTATCACTTGTTAAATCTGGAAGGTAGCGCCTTCTGCCCATAATCGTTTCGGTGTAACCCTTGTCGCGGGCGATAACAACCACTTGCGCTAAGTAATCTCGGATTCCACCAAAGCGTGCAAAGTATTTATCCATCAGTATTGCCGCGTCAGTTGGTGATAGATCCAATTGTTGCGCCAAGCCATATGCAGATAAGCCATAAGCAAGCCCATATGACATTGCTTTAATCTGTCTCCGCATTTCTGGATCTACGCCATCCGGCTTTACCCCAAAAACTAATCCAGCGACTGTCGAGTGTAGATCTTCTCCCATTTTGAAAGCTTCAATCAAATTAGCATCCTTCGAAAGATGCGCCATTATTCGCATTTCAATTTGGCTGTAATCGGCAGTTAATAAGGTGACATAAGGCTCTTTAGAAATAAAACAGTCGCGGATTTTGCGACCTTCTTCAGTGCGAACCGGAATATTCTGCAAATTTGGGTTTGTTGATGAGAGTCGACCAGTAGCAGTTACGGTTTGTTGGAAAATTGTATGAATCCGACTATCAGCGGCGGTGGCATCTATAAGCCCATCTACCGTGGTCAATAGTTTGCTGGTCTCTCGGATGCGTAGTAAATGTTTGAGAATTGGATGTTTGGTCTTAGCGAATAACCAATCAAGACTTTCAGCATCAGTTGTAAAGCCAGTTTTGATCTTCTTTGTTTTCGGAAGCCCCAAATCATCAAAGAGAATCGCTTGAAGTTGCTTGGGCGAACCAACATTGAACTCTTTTCCTGCCTCTTTATGGGCGCCACTTGTCTCGCGTTCGACTTCACCTTTGAAGAAGGCTGAAAGTTCGCGCAATTTGTCGAGATCAACCCCGATTCCCGTGCGCTCCATCTCTGCTAGTTCAATCAACACTGGTATCTCTAATTCGCTCATAAGAGCGCTCATCTCGCGCATGGAAATTTCGTTGCTCAAAATGGGAACAAGTTTCATTATCGAGATTGCTCCGACGCCATCGAATTGCGAGAAGAGCGACTCTTCCTGTTCGGCATTTACAACTCCGAGAAATCTCTCGGTCAAATCGTCGAGAGCTAGATTTCGCCCTCCGGGATTAATTAAATAGGCAGCAAGTTCGGTATCAAAAATAAGCCCAGAGATTGGGAAATTTCGAATAATCTCTTTTGCGCCATGCAAGTATTTAGGAAGATCTGATGTGTTCCACCAAGCACCAACTTTGGAATCGCGAACTATATAAAGAGTCTTCTCGTCGGTGGCAACGGCATACTCCAATATTTTGCCTTCGGGCGCACTTACTTCTATCGCCACCGGTTTAGTGTGATTTGAAAGAATTTTGCTTAACTCTTCGCTCGTAACTTCTTTTGACACTATTGCAGATTCTTTAACTACGGTTTTCGCAACGGGCACTTCGCTATCGCTTGCACCTAGGTTCTTTACTCGATCCTTTAAAGCCTTTATCTCAAGATTATCCAAAAGCGCATATAGCTCTGCGCTCTTTATGCCATCCCAAAGAAGTTCGGAGATAGGCGTCTCGATATTCATATCACTTCGCAGGTGAGTAAGTTCAGCATTCAAAAGAACGCTTGCCACATTTGCACGCAGTGAATCTCCAACTTTTCCGCCAACTTTTTCAACATTGCTAATTAAACTTTCAAGTGAACCGTATTCTGCAATCCATTTCGCCGCAGTCTTCTCGCCAACGCCCGGAATTGATGGCAGGTTGTCACTTGGATCGCCACGAAGAGCTGCGAAATCTGGATACTGCGTTGGCGTCAAACCATATTTTTCTAGAACTGCTTCTGGTGTCATACGCGCAAGATCGGTTACTCCACGTTTTGGATAGAGCACTGTCGTTTTGGAATTTATAAGTTGGAAAGAGTCCCGGTCCCCCGTACAAATCAATACTTCAAAACCATCACCTTGCGCGCGCTTGGCGAGCGTTGCAATTATGTCGTCCGCTTCGAATCCCTCAACAGCAAAATGACGGATACCAAAGCCATGAACTAGATCAAAGAGAAAGCTAGTTTGAGATCTAAATTCGTCAGGTGTGGCGGAACGATTGGCTTTGTAATCTGGAAAACGCTCCGAACGAAAAGTCTTCCTAGATACATCAAAGGCTGTAGCGATATGCGTCGGTTTCTCCGATGAGATCAAATTTATTAACATCGAGGCAAAGCCATAGATTGCGTTCGTATGCTGACCAGTCGAGGTCGCAAAATTTTCCGCTGGGAGCGCGTAGAAAGCGCGATAGGCCAGCGAGTGACCATCGATCAATAAAAGTTTTTTAGTTGAGCTCATTTCCCGCGAGTCTATTGGTTAGACTTATGAACATGGATGATTTCCTTGAAATTTTGAAGAAGCGTGGCAGTGGCGCTTTAGGCGAGAAAATGGGAATTGAGATTCTTGAGGCATCTCCTTCTCGATTGGTCGCACGAATGCCAGTAGAAGGAAATACCCAACCTATGGGTTTATTGCATGGCGGGGCAAGTGTCGTTCTCGCTGAAAGTTTAGGATCAATCGGAACACAATTACATGCGGGCGTTCATCGCAAGATAGTTGGCGTTGATATAAATGCCACTCATCACAAATCAGCGACCTCAGGTTTTGTTACTGGAATTGCAACGGCAATCTCACTTGGAAAAACGCTCTGCTGCTATGAAGTGGTAATTACGAATGAAGCAGGCGAGAAAACCTGTACTTCAAGAATTACCTGTTTGATACTTGCCGAACGCAATTAATTAGTGAGCGTTTGCGCCAGTTCCTAGGTATGCAGCGCGGACATCTGGATCGTTCAAAAGATCTGATGCCTTAGCTTCTTTAACAACCTTTCCAGTTTCTAGAACATATGCACGATGAGCACGTTGCAGCGCCTGTTGTGCGTTCTGTTCTACTAGAAGGATTGTTGTTCCAAGTTCAGTATTGATCTCGGTGATGATTTTGAAAATATTTGCAATCATCATTGGTGCTAGACCCATTGATGGCTCATCTAGAAGAAGAACTTTTGGTCTGGCCATTAGTGCGCGACCAATAGCTAACATCTGTTGCTCGCCACCGGAAAGAGTTCCGCCAGCTTGAAACGCGCGTTCCTTCAACCGAGGGAAGAGATGGTAAACCTTCTCTAAATCTTCCTTCATCTCATTTCTGCGATCTTTGCGGAAGTATTTTCCGATCTCTAAATTCTCAAGAACGCTCATTCCAGGAAAGATTCCCCGACCTTCTGGAGCCTGCGAGATTCCAAGTGCTACACGTTCATGTGCAGGCATCTTCGAAATATCTTGGCCATCAAAAGTAATTGAACCGCTAGTTACTGGTCGAAGACCTGAAATTGTTTTGAGCGTAGTTGTCTTACCAGCGCCATTAGCACCGATAAGTGTGACAATCTCGCCCTGATTTACTACAACGCTGATGCCTTTGATAGCTTCAATCTTGCCGTAGAAAACTCTTAGATCTTTAATTTCAAGACGCATCAGCAGGCGCTCCTAAATAGGCTTCGATAACTTTCGGATCATTCTGAACCTTGCTTGGAATATCGTCTGCGATCTTCTTTCCAAAATCTAGAACTATTACCCGATCTGAAATTCCCATAATCAAAGACATATCGTGCTCAATTAGAAGCACGGTATAACCAGCATCTCGGATCTTCTTGATGTCATTTGCCAGCGCCACCTTTTCAGCCGGGTTAAAACCAGCTGCTGGTTCATCTAGAAGCAGAACTTGAGGTTCGGTTCCAAGTGCACGTGCAATTTCAAGACGACGTTGATCTCCATAAGGAAGATTCTTGCCAAGTTGATCTGCACGGTGATCAATTCCCAAGAACTTTAGAAGCTCATGCGCACGTTCCTTGGATGCCTTCTCTTCACGACGAGATCTTGGAGTTCCAAATAATCCACCGAGTAGCCCTGACTTCTTATGAACATCTGTTGCAGTAATTACGTTTTCCAGAGCTGTCATATCTCCAAAGAGACGCACGTTCTGGAAGGTGCGAGCAAGTCCGAGTTTGGTAATTAAGTGACGTTTCTTTCCAAGGATTGATGAACCGCTGAAAACGATATCTCCAGCTGTGGCTTGATATACCCCGGTGATTACGTTGAACACTGTTGTCTTACCAGCGCCGTTAGGTCCGATCAATGCGCAAATCTCACCTTTGTTAACGTGAAGACTCACATCATCGAGAGCTTTCACGCCTCCGAATTGCATCGTTAAATTGCGGAGTTCCAAAATCTTTTCAGACATTATTTGGTCTCCTTTGCTTTCTCTTTAATCTTTTCGCGCTTCTTACGCGGCAAGAGACCATCTGGTCGGAAGTTCATCATGATGACAAGAACAAGGCCGAAAGCTAATTGGCGAGTATCGGTTAAGAATCGAATCCGCTCTGGAATATATGCAAGAAGCGTTGCTCCTAGAACTACTCCCCAGATATTTCCAATTCCGCCGAATACAACGCAGGCAAGAATGAGAATTGAAACTTGGAAGTCGAACATTCCTGGAGCAATAACCATTACCTTCGATGCGAAGACCACACCTGCTGCGCCGCCAACTGCTGCGCCAATTGTGAAAGACCAAAGTTTGTATTTAAGAGTAGGAACGCCCATAAGCATCGCCACATCTTCATCTTGGCGGATAGCCTCCCAAGCACGGCCAGCGCGGCGAACTGAAAGTCTGCGAATCATCCAGATTGTCAGAAGGATCATTACGACAATTAAGTAGTAATAGTTCTGCGGATTCATGATGTTAAAAACAACAGGTCCAACCTTTGGTGGAGGTGGAATATTTGGAACACCATTTGTTCCGCCAGTGAATTTGGAGTTCAGAACAACGATTCGTGTGATCTCACCGAAACCAAGAGTTACGATTGCAAGATAATCACCACGAAGTCGAAGTGTTGGAAGTCCCAAGATAAAACCCGAGAGCATTGCAAGAGCAATACCAATTGGCAGAATCTCCCACATATTTAAACCGGTTGTTGTTGAAAGAATGGCTCCGGTATATGCACCAATTGCGAAGAAAGCAACATAACCTAAATCAAGCAAACCGCTCTTTCCGACCACGATATTTAGGCCAAGAGCCATTAGAACGAACATACCAATTGGATAAACCAAGGCATCCTTAAATGATGCAATAGGTGTATTCAAGAAGCTTGTTGGGCCAAATTCATTTAGGTAAGGAACTACAAACAAAAAAGCAATTGCAACGACTACAAAAATTTTGCGTTGAATTGGGTTTAAGCGGTCCCAGAAATGTGAACCCGCATCTCTTAAATTAAGCATCGATTAGGCCCTCGCTTGCTGGATTGCTTCGCCAAATAAACCATTTGGTCGGACTAGAAGAACAAGAACCAAAATCACGAAAACTGTTACAGCTTTCCATTGGCTACCTAGAACTGCAGCGGACATCGTCTCCATAATTCCAAGCGTTACACCACCGTAGAACGCGCCACGTAGGTTTCCGATTCCGCCAAGAACTGCTGCGGTAAATGCGGCCAGGCCGAGGTTGAAACCAACTGTGAATTTCGTAGTTTCATAAACAGTCATGAATAAGAAGGCGGCGGCGCCGGTCATAATTCCACCGACAAGAAAGGTAATTGAGATAACTCGGTTGAGATTTACGCCCATGAGTTTGGCGTTCTCTTCTGACATAGAAACGGCGCGGATAGCAATACCGATTCTGGTCTTGTTTACGAATCGATCAAGCAGAATAAACATAACAACTGCGGCAACTAAAACAATGACTGTATCAATCCGGAAATTGGCACCGGCAATTTCACCCAAAGATGTTTTCTCAAGAAGCCGTGGATTTGATTGTGGCCGCGCATCTGTTAAAACGCTTGCAGCCTCAGAGAGCGCAATCGACATTCCAATTGCAGAGATCAAACTTGCTAGACGATTGTTTCCGCGAGCACGTAAGCGACGATAGGCAAGAATTTCAACCATGACCGCGGTAAAACCAGAAGCGGCCATTGCAATAAGCATTGCTAGGCCAAGGGTAAGAAATAATTGAGTTCCTTTGAGTGGTTCAGAATCTAGGGTGTGTCCAGTAAGGCCAGTTTCGGCGAAGACAACAGCGAAAGTTCCAACCATAAAAATTTCAGAGTTTGCAAAGTTAATGAGACGAAGCACGCCGTAAACCATGGTGTAGCCCAGCGCGATGAGTACATAAATTAATCCGAGAGAGATTCCGGAAAGTAATAGAGACCAGAATTGGCTGGTCAAGACTGAAAAATTCATGATCTCCTAAATTAATCTCGGTTTGAAGATTGGTCAGATATTACAAGAGTAGTGCCTGTAAACCAAGGTCTACAGGCACTAAATCTTCTCTTCATTAAGTTAAATAATTAACTTAACTCCGAATTACTATCTCTAATTAAGCAATCGTTACGCGATGTGCTTGTAAGTGATAGCGCCATCAACAACGTAGAAGGCTCCGATTGGTGCTGGATCCTTGGTATCGCCGTAACGGTTGAATTGGAATGTTCCACCTGAGAAATCAGGGAATGTTCCGTTTGTAACGCAGTTTTGGATAGCTGGACGAGTTAGCTTTCCAGCCTTGATGCAAGTTAGGAATACGTTTGTTGCGTTGATTGTGTTAGTTACATAACCACCAGCAACCTTAACTCCTGTTGCCTTTGTGAAGGCAGCCTTTTGTGCATCTGTTGCAATGTTGTCGAAAGGAACTTCGCCTTGTGTAATGCGAGCGCCTTCTGCAGACTTCTTACCAGCTGTTGTGATGAATGAGCTTGTTGCAGCTCCGTCGCCAACAGCAAATACTCCGTCGTAACCAGCATCGCGAAGTGACTTAACGAATGCGCCAGCATCAATGTCGTAACCAAAGTAAAGAACTGTGGTTGCCTTTGAAGCCTTTACCTTCGCAGCGATAGCTGAGTAGTCGCCACCAGCTACTGGAAGAAGTGAATCTTTACCAACGACAGTTGCCAACTTCTTTAGTGTTGGTACTGATTCGTCGCGAAGACCTTCGCCGTATGGTGATTGATCATCTACGTAGTAAGCAAGAGGCTTTGTAAGACCCTTAACTGCAAGACGAGCAAGTGCTGGACCTTGGAGGCTGTCCTTAGGAACAACACGGTGGAAAATTGGGAAACCTGAGTCAGGTGCTCCTGGCTTTGAAAGTGTTACACGTGAAGCTGAAGGAGAAACCATTGTTAGTCCTGCAGCCTTGTATGAAGGGAATGAGTTTTCAGATGCGCCTGAATAAGCAGATCCGATAACGCCGATTACCTTCTTGTTCTGTGCAACTCCTGGAGAAACGATTGCAGCTTGTGTTCCGCTACCTTGATCGTCAACCTGGATTAGCTTTACTTTAACCTTTGGGTTTGTCTTATCGTATTCAGCAA
>WLIM01000047.1 GCA_009702205.1 Actinomycetota bacterium
TTCAGGGAGTTTCTCTTCTACAAATTTCGCAAATTCAAGTAGTTCGCGCTTTGGATTGATTAATTTCTTAGCTTTACTTCCCTTGTGTTGTTCTACCTTATTCTTGAAATTCTCAACCTGTCCGCTTGATCCAAAACGGAAAAAGACTTCGTGGCTCTCAAGACTTCCTGAACCTTTATCCACTGCACAATTTGAAGGAATTATCTGGAAAGTCATATTTGGTGATGTAGCGCGCCATGCTTCTTCAAAAAAGAAATCGTCGGTAGCCCGAACTGTTGCAACTTTCTCAAAATCAGCTGCGGCAGCAATCATTTTGCGAGCTTGAGGAGTGTTGTTAATTCCCCAAAAACAAGGTTCCCAGAAGCGCCCTCTATTTTCATAACCAATTTTGATTGGACTACTAAATCCTCGTTGAAATCCAATGATGTCAGCGGTTGAATTCAAAATAAAATCAGGAATAGAGAAGAGCTCACAATCAACATCAATCCAGAAGACTTTCTTATCTGGATTAGCTTCGCAAACTTCTGCAATAAATCCAACTTTCTTGCGACAGATTGCGGCCCAATCTTCGCCCTCTTTCTTTGTTATCTCGCGTAAATCGACAGCTATTCCGAGTTCTTCCAGGTTGGCTCTAAGTCTTGCGCCATGATTTTTATAGTAATCATCACTTGTGTAAAAGGAGCAGACTATAGCGCTCTTTATTTTGATATCGGGTTCTGGTTTGGCAACAACTTTAGGCGCGAATTGACTCTCTAGCGCAGCAAGAACTTCGCCGCCTTGAAAATCGATTGTGCTCATGGTCTGAAATATAGATTTGCTTATTTAACACTCAGCCAGTCTGAATTAAATGGAGATAATACTTAAGGTGAACAAATGGGGTTTGTGGCTACTTTAATTCAGATAGTTGTTCCAGAATGATTTCAAGGCTTTTTTGGCGTGGGTCTATTAATTCAAAGTGCCCGGCACTCTCTAATTCGATGAGCTTTATGTTGGATTTAGCGACGCCAAAAACATAATCTCTTGAAAAAGCTGCCGGCACACGAATATCCAAAGAACCATGAATAAGTGTTGTAGGAATAGTCAATGCTGGTTGACGCATTGGATCTAAATCGATTCGGAGCAAAGCTGGTGCGCCAAGAAAATCTGAAACGGCTCCTTCATCTAGATCTAGTTCTTCCGCTTTAAGTAAGTCACACACCGGTGCAAGTGCAATAACGCCTTCAACTTTAAACTTATTTGCCGCAAGGAGTGCAAGGTGCCCGCCTGCAGAGTGACCGATTAATAATAATTTTTCATACCGCTGCGATACTTCTTTAATAGCACTAAGTACGTCATCTAAAGTTGCATCTGGATTTCCGATGATTCTGCGATATTCAATTAGCGCTACTGGCCAACCTAAATCTGCAAATTTCTTAGCAAGTGGTGCCAAATGCTTGCGATCATATTCTGGGCGCCAATATCCCCCGTGTATTAAAACAATTGTTTGTTTATCCGGTTCAATGGGAAGATAGAAATCAATTACCTGATCTACGTTTTTCCCGTAACTAAGAGTATTAGTTGGTTCGCTGTAGGGTAAATCAAAGACTGATCTATCTTCGGATTCCATGAATTAAATAGCGTCCATCACAGTAATTTTTTCACCATTCACAAACTCTTTTGCTACGTCTTGCCACGCGGCACTTGCATCATTAACCATGTGGGCATCCCACAATTCGCGGTTAGTCCAAATTTCCCAAACACAAACTTGATTTGGATTATTAGTGTCGGTGAAAATTTCTAGCGCTTCGCAGCCCTCTTCAGTGCGAATATGGGCGCCATGAATTTCAATCTTTTTAAGAAAATCATCACGTTTCCCTGGTTTTATATCAATTGCTACAAATAGATAGACCTTGCTCATTTTCGCTCTTTCTCTAGTTAAATGCTTCTTTAAATCGAGCTAGAGCAACTTCACTATCTCCGCTAGCCCACGCTTCCATTCCAATAACTCCGTTGTAATTCATCTCCTTGAGAGCCTTTGCAATCATCGGATAGTTTATTTCGCCAGTGCCTGGCTCTTTTCTACCAGGAACATCTGCAACTTGGATTTCTCCAATGATCGGCAAGGCTTCACGTAAGAGTTCAATTAAATTGCCCTCACCAATTTGGGCATGATAGATATCAAAATTCATTTTTAGATTTGGTTTATTAACGCTCTTCACTAATTTAATTACATCCTTGGCAAGCCCAAATGGAGTATTTGGGTGATCTACAAGTAGATTCAAATTTTCAAGAACGAAAGTTACGCCATTCGCTGCACCTAAATCTGCAATCTGATTAAGTGTTATCTCTGCCTGCTCCCACATCGAAGGTGTTACATCGAAACAAGGTTGTGCTGGTAAGCCTTTGTTATCTAATCCAGTGCCATGCAAATTTAGTGAAGGATTGCCAAGCGCGTGTGCAACTGGAATTGATTGTTCTGCAGTTTTTAGTAAGTCAGCAGCGCCTTCTTTATCACCCAAGCGACCTGTGATGTATCCCGTCATTGACGTAAACTTCGCACCAGTATCCGCAAGTGCCGAAATATCTTTTTGAGTCCAGTCCCAAATTTCAACAGCAAACCCAAGAGAGTGAATTTTCTTGACTCGTTCAATATGTGGTAGATCTAAAAAAACCATCTCCGAACAAACAGCGAGTGTGAAGTTGGAGCTCATTTTGCTACCTCAGTAACTTAAGTATTGAAGTGATGAGAACTTGTTCTGGTGCGCTTGAAGGGATTCGAACCCCTAACCTTCTGATCCGTAGTCAGATGCTCTATCCGTTGAGCTACAAGCGCAGGCGTGCTGGGAAATACTACCCGTTGATTAAGGTTGCCCCAAACGCAGTAGATCTGGCACAGAAACTGCTTTAACGCGCGGCTTTCCGCGGTCTGCTCCTGCTGCAATCTCGGCTTCGTTAATTCGAACCCAATATGCCTGGTCAACAATTTTATGTCCGTTAGCAATTAACTCGGTTATGTCGCCATTGCTCTTTGGTTCTTTTAGATCTGAAATCAATAAAGAAACCACATCTGCGGCATCACTTTTGTTTGTGCCAATGACACCTGAAGGGCCGCGTTTAGCCCAACCAACTGCGTAAATATTTGAACCACTTACTCGACCATCAACGTTGGCAATCTTTCCCTTTTCAAAGCTGACACCAGTGATTGCTTCGGACTCATATCCGATTGCCGTAATCACAAGATCACATGGAATAGTTACATCGCCGCTAGGTGTTGAGTATTTGATTGCCTCAACCTTGCCATTGCCAAGTATCTCTTTTGGAGTATGCGAGAAGAGGAATTCTAGAGAACGTTCATGTCCATGTTTTGGAGTTTCGGCAATCAATTTCATTGCCTCTAAATTACTTGCTAAGTGTTTCTCAATCTCACCTTTGTCTTGCGCATTCTTATGAGCAAGCGCAATTTCATCTTCACTTATATAAACATCTGTGTTCTCAAGCTTTGGTAAATCACGTAATTCAGGCGCAGTAAAAGCTGCGAATTCTGCGCCGCGGCGACCTGTAATAAAAACTTTTCTAATATTGCTTTTGTGAAGTAAATCAAGAGCGTGATCGGCGGTATCAGTCTCATCTAATTCTTTTGGATCTACAGCAAGAATTCGCCCACAATCCATCGCAACATTACCGGCACCAATTACAACTGCTACTTTGCCAGATAGATCTACTTTAAAATTAGCGTAGTCCGGATGGCCGTTATACCAAGGGACAAATTGCGCAGAAGAGATTGAATTAGCAAGTTCTTCGCCAGGAATTCCTAGTTTCTTTCCAATTGTAGAACCTGTTGCCATTATTACTGCATCGTATTTATTAGTTAAATCAGCGAGCGTTAAATCTTTCCCAAGTTCAACGTTTCCAAACAATCTAAAGTTAGCTTCAGAAGCAATCTTTTCAAATACCTTTGCAACAGTCTTAATTTTTGGATGATCAGGTGCAACACCAGAGCGAACTAGCCCCCAAGGAGTTGGGAGACGTTCAATCATGTCGATTGTGAAAGTTAATTCATCCGTTACTGAATTTTGAAGAGCCTGTGCAGCGAAGTAACCAGATGGTCCAGCACCAACAATTGCTACTTTGTAGTGCGGCACTAAAACTCCTTCATGTTAAATCTGGCGGAGACGAAGAGATTTGAACTCTTGAAGGGTTTTACCCCTTACCTCGTTAGCAGTGAGGCGCACTCGACCGGGCTATGCGACGTCTCCAAGTGTGGGCAAAGTTTAGCGCGTGAATCCCGCCCTTTGTCACGTCAGATTGATTACCTTCTCGGCACGGTTTGCACTCTTTTCGATGAAACGAGCGTTCATTTCATCAGATCCCAGAGACCAGGCTTCGGCATCTTGAGGTGATTTCCCATACCTGATATGGCGAGCGATCAATCTTTGTATTCGAATTTCATCGTCAATTTCTATATACCAGCTTTGGTCTAACAACGGGAAAACTTCATTCCAATTGTGTTCTTCGGAGAAGAGGTAATTTCCCTCGACAACAACAACCTTGGTGTTTGCGCAAACAACTCCCTCACCTGATATCGATGCTTCAATCTCACGGTGAAAGATTGGAAACCTATGTTCTACTTGAATTTCATTTTTGACTTTAGCTAGCAGAGAAGCAAAGCCTGTGACATCAAAGGTGTCGGGTGCGCCTTTTCGATCACGGCGACCAAGTTCTATTAGCTCTTCATTGCTAAGGTGATAACCATCCATAGGAATAATCGCGACATCACTGCCTTTAAATTGATTTTGAATTTCTGCAACGACCGTGGATTTTCCGGATCCAGGCTTGCCCACAATCCCAATAATTGTTCTTGGCTTATTGCTTTGAAGCAGAGCTTTAATCTCTTCGGCCAGATGTTGAACGCTCACATGTTGAATATATCTAAGAAGTTGAATTGATAGAACTATTTTGGGCAAGCGGTTACGCTATTGCTATGAATAACGAGAAGGATGGTAGCCGTAAATATGATGCGGCTAATCCTGATGCCCTAGCCGAATTTATGAAGACTGGCTGGGCGCCAACCCCACTTGAAGGAATTGTGCCAAGTGAAGCAACTCCTTATTGCAAGGCCCGAATTGAAAAGCTCTCAAAGAAATATTTAGGTAAGCGCGTAGTACTTCCTGCTGGGGGATTAAAAGTTAGAAGTAGCGACACGGATTACCGATTCCGTCCTCATTCTGCCTTCTCGTATTTCACAGGAATAACTGGAAGCGATGCTGTCCCTGATTCTGTTTTTATTCTTGAACCAACCTCTACTGGTCATGAAGCTCTTCTATTTATTCACCCAAGATCGCCGCGAGATACATCTGAGTTTTATCGTGATGCTAAATATGGTGAATTTTGGGTCGGTCGCCGAATGACTCTAGATGAGACACAGCAAAAATATGGTTTGGCAGTACGCCTGATTGAAAATCTAAATGACTTCTTAAGTGATGGAAAACCAGCAGTTTATGTTCGCGGCGAAAATAAAGTTGTAGATAAGGCAATCCCTAAAGATAAAGATGCAACGGCGGAATTACTTACCTATCTTTCAGAAATTAGAATGATAAAAGATGGATATGAAATCGCTGAAATGCAGAAAGCTGTTGATGCAACAAACCGTGGGTTTGCAGATATGGTCCGAGTTTTCGATGCGGCTTCGGCAACAAAACGTGGTGAGAGAATAATTGAATCAGCTTTCTTTGGCAGAGCAAGATTAGAGGGAAATGATTTAGGTTATGACACCATTGCAGCTTCCGGATCACATGCGTGCATTCTGCATTGGATCCGAAATGATGGAGATGTTAAAAAGGGTGATTTAATTCTTATTGATGCTGGAGTTGAAGTTGATTCGCTTTATACAGCGGACATAACAAGAACGCTTCCGATAGACGGTAAGTTCTCACCGGCTCAACGCAAAATTTATATGTTGGTTTACGAAGCCCAAAAAGCTGGCTTTGCTGCAGTGAAGCCAGGTGCAAAATTTAAAGATATTTCAGCTGCGGCGCATGCAGTTCTTGCTAAAGGGTTAGAAGAAATGGGAGTGCTGCCTATTTCGGCGGAAGAATCTTTGAAACCAGAAGTTGGACTTCATCGGCGTTGGACAGTCCATGGCGTCAGCCACATGCTCGGAATTGATGTGCATGATTGTAATGAAGCAAGAGAATCACAATATCGAGATGGAACTCTTGAGGCAGGAATGATTCTTACCGTTGAGCCGGGACTTTATATTCATCCTGATGATGAACTTTTCCCTGCTGAATATCGCGGCATTGGTGTTCGAATTGAAGATGATGTTTTAGTTACAGAAACTGGATGTCGAGTTCTCTCAAATAAATTGCCAAGTCATCCAGACGAAGTTGAAGTTTGGATGTCAAACTTAACTAACTAGTTGGACTCCAGCCCAGGCTGCAAAAAGTCCGAAAATAAGTGAAGCGCTTACATTTATTAGGGCATCTTTATATCTACGTAATTCGTATGCAAGATATAGGTCCAGCATAAATGTTGACCAGGTTGTGAATGCGCCAGCAAAACCAATTGCAAGCAATTCATGTGTCTCTGTTGATGCTTTGAATGTGAGGCCAATAAAGAAAGAGCCAACGATATTTACTGTAAAAGTTCCAAGTGGCTTTGTGGTAAATCTTCTTATGTACTGATCTATTGCATATCGTGCAGGAGCACCAATTGCGGCGCCAATCATTACAAGCAAAGTATTCATCGTCGCACCGGAATCATTTTTCTAGCTAACGGAAGAACAATCGCAACTATTACCAAGCTTAAAATTACGTTGGTTGCTAAATAAAGTAGGCCACCTTTGACTGGTGAAATAGAGTGAACTGTAACCGCAGAGAATGTGGTCATTCCAGCGCAGAAACCTGGAAGCAGAATTAATCTAAGTTTTGTTATCCCTCGTCGTTCCATCAAAACAAGGAGCGCAGAAGCAAGCGCAACTCCAAGAAGGTTCGCAACCAAAGTTCCCGGTCTATCTTGCGGAATTAATATTCCTATTGCGTACCGCACCAGAGTTCCTGCTACTCCGCCAACAGAGACTAGTAGCAGTGGATTCATGAATTAAACAATACCCTCGCGCTTGCGAATTTTGGAGCCTAACCAGCGAACCGGATCATATTTAACATCAACAACGCGCTCTTTCATCGGAATAATTGCGTTGTCTGTGATGCGAATATGTTCGGGGCAAACTTCGGTACAACACTTGGTGATGTTACACATTCCAAGACCGTGTTCTTCTTGCGCCTTCTGCTTGCGATTCTTAAGTAAATCAAGTGGGTGCATATCTAATTCAGCGATGCGAATAAAGAATCGTGGGCCAGCAAATGACTTTTTATTCTCTTCGTGATCACGAATAACGTGGCAAGTATCTTGGCAGAGGAAACATTCGATGCACTTACGAAATTCTTGGCTGCGCTCGACATCGACTTGTTCCATGCGGGCCGCGCCCGGAGCCAAATCTTTTGGATGTTCGTATGAAGGTATCTCCATAGCTTTCTTGTAATTGAAAGAAACATCAGTTACAAGATCTTTAATAACTGGGAAAGCGCGAAGTGGAGTAATCGTGATCTCTTCACCTTCAGGGAACGAAGCAACTTGAGTCATACATGCAAGACGAGGCTTGCCGTTGATTTCCATTGAACATGAACCACATTTTCCAGCTTTACAGTTCCAACGAACTGCTAGATCACCCATCTGCGTTGCTTGAACACGGTGGATTACATCTAGAACTACTTCGCCTTCATTCGCCTCAACTTCAACGTTCTTTAAACCACCATCGGTGGCATCGCCACGCCAAATACGAAGATTAAGTTTGCGGGCCATTAGTTGGAACCACCTTTCGCAATTTCTTCGGAGGTCATATATTTTTCAAGTTCGTGAATATCAAAGAGATCGAA
>WLIM01000048.1 GCA_009702205.1 Actinomycetota bacterium
ATCATCAGTGGCCATTCCCCAATTGCCAGTTAGATCTTCAATAAGCCTTGTTGCAACTTTTAACTTCCATTCGCAATCTCTCGCTTGCCCCTGCTCATCGATTGTTAGAGCTACAACCGCTGCTCCATGTTCTTGAACGAGTGGCATGATTTTCGCAAATCTAGAATTTGGGCCATCGCCATCTTCGTAATTAACTGAATTTATAACGCTGCGACCACCTAGAAGCTCTAGTCCAGCCTTTAACACAGAGGGTTCTGTGGAATCTAAGACGATAGGAAGTGTCGAGCTTGTTGCAAGCCTTGAAGCAAGCTCTTTCATATCTTCGACGCCATTGCGGCCAACATAGTCAACAGAGAGATCCAACATATGTGCACCATCGCGAATTTGATCTCGCGCAATTTCGATACAACTCTGCCAGTCTTCTGCAAGCAGCGCATCGCGAAAGGCCTTCGAACCATTTGCATTCGCGCGTTCACCAATCGCCATGTAAGTGCGATCTTGCCTAAATGGCACGAACTGATAAAGCGAGGAAGCGCCAATTTCACGAGCCAAGTCTCGTTGCACAATTGGATGATTCGCTAATTTTGCGACAACAGCTTGAAGGTGAGCTGGCGTAGTTCCACAGCAGCCACCAATTAGAGTCAGACCATAATTTTCTACAAATTCACTTAGAAATTTTGCTAGTTCATCAGGCCCAAGTGGATATGTTGCACCATTGGCTCCTAATTGCGGTAGACCGGCATTTGGCATAACCGAAATAGCTACCGTGCTGTTCTTTGAGAGCGCTCGTAAATGTTCACTCATTTCAGCTGGACCGGTTGCACAGTTCAAACCAATTACATCTATTCCTAGTGGTTCCAGTGCATTTAACGCAGCCCCTATTTCAGAGCCCAACAACATAGTTCCAGTTGCTTCCACTGTAACTTGTGCAATTAGGACAATATCTCGATCGCAATTGCGAATGGCTTCACGTGCACCGTTCACTGCCGCCTTGGCTTGCAATAGATCTTGAGTTGTTTCAATTAACAGCGCATCAACACCGCTATCTGCCAAACCTTGTGAAGCAAGTTGGTAGGCCTCTTTCAAATTCACATACTCAGTGTGTCCAAGAGTTGGAAGTTTCGTTCCCGGGCCGAGTGAACCTAGGACCCATCTTGGATGATCTGATTTTGCATATTCATCTGCAACTTCTCGAGCCAACTTGCCGCCCGCAAAAGCCAGCTCATAAATCCGATCTTCGATTCCATACTCAGCTAAATTCGCCCAGTTCGCACCGAAGGTATTTGTCTCGATCGCATCGACGCCAACTTCAAGATATTTGCGATGAACAGATTTAACTAATTCAGGCTTCGAAACATTCAGTATTTCATTGCAGCCTTCATGGCCCTGAAAATCTTCGATTGTTGGATTAGCTTCTTGCAGCATTGTTCCCATCGCGCCATCAGCGATGATTACGCGACTAGCCATTGCGAGTCTAAGCGAAGAAGCAGTTTTCATTATGGAGAAGGCTACCTTAGAGAGCTAGGCCGAGAGTTGAATCCAAGAATCGTGAAAGCTCTCCGATGCTTCCTCCTGATTTTCCAGATTCATTCCCATCCACCCACTCATTTATAAGGCTTAGCGCAAGTGGAGTATTTAGATCATCTGCTAGTGCATCCACTATCTTTCGCAGAAGTTGATCGATTGGTGCTACCTCATTTCGAGAGAGCGCACTTCGCAAATTATCTACGCGAATTTGAGCATTGCTCAACAATTCATTGCTCCACATGCGATCTTTTGAATAATGTGAATCCAAAAGGGCATATCGAATGACCATCGGATCAAATCCTGATTTCAGTAAATTAGAAACTAAAACCAAATTTCCTTTGCTCTTACTCATCTTTTCGCCATCTAGTCCGACCATGCCAGCATGGACATAGCTTGAAGCAAAATCAACGCTGGTAAGTGCTTTACCTATCGCACCTGTCATGAAGTGATGAGGAAAAATCAAATCACTTCCACCTCCCTGTAAATCAATTTCGTAATTACTTTGATTTGTCTGAGTTAGATAATCTGCGCCGACTAAATTTTCAAGTGCGATCACAGAGCATTCAACATGCCAACCAGGTCGACCGCGTCCTAATTTGGAATCCCACGACGGCTCTCCGGCTTTTTCGGCTACCCACAGAATTGGATCCAGCGCATTTTCTTTACCCGGCGTCAACGGATCACCGCCGCGCTCTGCAAATATCTTTAGGGCCTCTGCCTCTGGAATAGGTAAGTTCGGAAGAAATTCTTTCGTACGAAAGTAGACATTTCCAGCACATTCATATGTGTAGCCAGTTGCAGCCAATTTTTCAATCGCCACGATTATTGAGTCCATTGCTTCCGTTACTGAAACATAAGATTCTGGTGGGAGAATTCTTAGCGCAGTCATATCGCTTGTGAATAGCGCAACCTGAGAGTTTCCAAGTTCTTTCCAACTCTGATTATCGCGAGATGCCCGTTCGAAAAGTGGATCATCGATATCTGTGATGTTCTCAACAAATTTAACTTTACGACCGCTTGCCCTTAAGTATCTTTGAACTAAATCAAAAGTCAAATAAGTTGCAGCATGTCCAAGATGTGTGGCGTCATAAGGTGTAATCCCACAAACATACATTTTGAAATCGTTACCACTAGAGCCAAAGGTTCTCTCCCCTGAGGTAACGCTTAATACCAAGGGCGGAAATTGCAAATCTACTGGTGGCGTATCTAAGTTCGGCCAGGTTTTCACTCGCTTATATTAGTTTAGAAGCCATCTATATTCTTAATAAGGCGGCCACGGAACTGCTGGCCAATTGGGATCTGGCAATGGAAAATTGCCAGTGGTTAGCAAGCTCTCTCCCCGAGCCAATAAGGCGACTATTTCCTCTGATGTCAGAAGTTCTGTCAGATACGTTTTATCCAAGGTGTCCATAATCTTCCTGATTTTCGCTAATTCGGATTCATTCAAAGCGGATTGTGCAAATTGCCACAGAACAGTTCGCAATTTATTCTCCTGATGAAAGCAAACTCCGTGATCACAGCCATAGATATGGTCTTCATCAACATAGAGAATATGTCCAAATTTGCGGTCAGCATTGTTAATCAACGCATCAAAAATTGCCATCTCCCTGATTCTAGAATTTGTACTCTGAGCGAAAAGCGTTAAATCAAAATTTTCATCAGTTTCAATCCATTCTTGAACTGCTCCGATTCCAAAAGGGCCGTCACGCAAAACCGTTTTTGGAACGATGTTGAAACCCCCTAGCTCGCTAATATAAAAAGCTGCAACCTCACGCGATGCCAAATTTCCATCTGGAAAATCCCAGAGTGGTCTCTCGCCCGCAATTGGCTTGTAGATAACTTGGGAACCATCGTCTAACGTGCAGAGAAGTGAAGCGTTGGAGGCATCAACCAGGCGGCCAACAACTTCTAACGGGCTATCTTCTATAGCCATTTGCTCGTGGACATAAATGACCATTGGGATCAATTGGCAATCCGCAAAAAGGACAGGGCGCTCTACCGGCGAGAATAATTGTTTCGGCTCGATTAATAAATCCCCGAACTTGATTCAACCGCACCGTTACGCGGAGCAAGTCGGGTGGATCTTCAACATCCGCAAGATCTTCATCATCAGAAATCAATTCTGTGAAATCTCCATCAGCAATAGATTGGATTTCAATACTCACGCGCTGAGTGTCGGGATCCCATGCGATACCCATAACGCCCGCAGTGAACTCTTCTTCAATCGGAAATTCCAGGTTTGCATTGTCAGTCACAGCTGGCAAACCGATTTCATCGAGACTCGCCAACTTACTTCTTCGAATTTCTGTAATCAATTCTGCAAGCCGTTCGGTAAGTGCAACAACTTGTGATTTTTCAACGGCGACTGTCGTAATTCCTGCATCTGAAACAGCTTGGATGAAGAAACTGCGCTCTCCCGGAAGACCTACTGTTCCCACAATAAAACGTGTTGCATCTTCATGGCTAAAAATGATCCGTTCGCTCATCGACCCTCACCGCTGCCGCCACCAAGTCGCAACTTCTTACTTCCGAGGTTTTGCCTTACATGCGGGAGATGAGAAGTGTCATTTGCCAGAATCAATCTCGAAGAATCGCCAGAAAGTTCAATTATCGAGACACTCGCTGGATCAACACTAAGTCTCTGAAAATTATCAAGATTAAGACCTAAAGCACTTGCAATAATTGACTTAATCACATCACCATGTGAGCAAATCAAAACATTCTTTCCCGGTATTGCAGATTCTCGTACTGAAGTAAAGGCTCGATCTGACATCTCTAGAAAACTTTCGCCATTCGGAAATCGCACCAAGCTGGGGCGATTTTGAATAGTTTTCCATAAAGCCAACTTCGATAAATTCACCAATTTCTTGCCAGACCATTTTCCATAATCCATCTCGATCACTCCGGGAAGCTTGACCAACTTGGAATTTCTTTTGGAAGTAAGCAATGGCTTAAGAGTTTCTAGACATCTAGGAAGTGGGCTCGAGAAAATTTCTTCGAGTTCAATACTCTCGAAATATTTCGCGACCGCATCTGCCTGCAGAATTCCTATCTGGGAAAGTGAAACCTTTGCATCTCGACCAGCCAGAATTGACTTAGCGTTTGCGGTCGAATGACCATGCCGAACTAGATAAATTCTCGAGGACTTATGGGCACGCATAGGGGCAAGGTTACCGATTAATCACTTGCCGTCTTGCTAGGGTGGCGTCATGGAGAAGCGCATACTCGGTAATTCAGGTTTAAGAGTTTCGCGCCTTGGCCTCGGAACGATGACATGGGGTCGAGACACCGATGAACACGAAGCAGCGGATCAACTCAAGACATTCTTGGATGCCGGTGGAAACCTCATTGATACCGCAGCAATGTATGGAGATGGCGACAGCGAACGCGTAATCGGTGGTTTCATAGGGACTCTTGCCAAGCGCGAAGACTTGATAATTGCGACGAAGGCCGGAATATCTTTTGCATCTGGCGAGCGAAGTGTAAATAACTCGCGAAGTAACTTACTGGCTGATTTGGACAAATCCATTTCACGACTTGGTGTTGAATATATCGACCTTTGGCAGATACATACATGGGACCCAATGGTTCCACTAGAAGAATCTCTTTCGGCCATTGATCAAGCCGTAAATTCGGGTCGCGTTAGATATGTTGGTGTCTCCAATTTTTCCGGTTGGCAATTGGCTCGCGCAGCAACACTTCAAAATCCACTTTTTGGAAAATCGCCGATTGTCTCAACACAAGTTGAATACTCTCTCCTTAATCGCGGCATTGAAACTGAAGTTATTCCTGCAGCAATTGAAATGAACGTGGGAGTTTTAGCTTGGTCACCAATCGGGCGTGGCGTTTTAACTGGAAAATACCGCAGCGGTGCGCCATCAGATTCGCGCGGCGCCAGTCCCCATTTCAGCGCATTCATCGCACCATATATGGATGAACGTTCAAAGAAGATTGTTGATGCAGTATGCGTTGCTAGTGATGGTCTGGGATATTCACCACTTGAAGTTGCACTTTCCTGGGTCCGAGAAGGCTACGGAGTTACCAGTGCGATAGTTGGTGCAAGAACTGCTGCCCAGCTTCGTGGAATTCTAACCGTTGAAGAAATAACGCTTCCAGATCAAGTTCGAGCTGCGTTAGATGAAATCTCGGCCGATATTTAATTAACAGTTCTGCAAAAATTCGTTCAGTACTTTAACTCCGAATTTCAATCCATCAACCGGAATTCTTTCATCTACTCCGTGAAAGAGTGCGAAGAAGTCTAATTCTGGTGGCAATTTGACCGGGCTAAATCCATAACCAACTATTCCCAAATCCGAGAGTGCCTTGTTGTCGGTTCCGCCGCTCATTAAATATGGAACTGGGATTCCCTCAACATCATATTTAGCAATTGCCGCTTTCATGGCTTCGACCAAAGGTCCTTCAAACTCAACCTCAAGCGCCTTATCTCGCACTAAAACTTCGATTTCAATATCTTCGCCAGCTAACTTCTTAACTGTATTGAGCAAGTCCTCCTCGAAGCCTGGAAGAAACCTGCCATCAACAACTGCAGTAGCGGTTTGTGGGATTACGTTCGCTTTGTAACCGGCATCAAGCATTGTTGGATTAGAAGTATTTTGAATCGTGGCGCCCATCATTCGAGCTGCTCCCCCGATATGTTTTAGAAGCGGGCGAACATTATTTGGATCATATTTTTCACCAACTAATTCTGCGATTTTGGACCAAAATTTTGCACCAGTTTTTGTTTCAACCTGCGGCCACTCATGTGAACCAATTCTAGAAATAGCTGCACTCAATTTAGTGATAGCGTTCTTGGGATTGATAAATGAACCATGTCCGGCGTCGCCAGTGGCCTTAAGTTGTAACCAATTGATACCTTTTTGCGCACCTTCGATGAAATAGAGGCGATGTCCACCTGTTATCGTTACAGAGAAACCACCAACCTCTGAAATTGCTTCGGTGTAGCCCTTAAAAATTTCTGGCCGGTTAGCAACCAAATATCTTGAACCGTATTCACTTCCAGCTTCTTCATCTGCGAAGAAGACCAATAATATGTTTCGAGGTGGAATGTAGTTCGCACGTTTCCAGGCACGAACAGTCGCAATAATCATTGCATCCATATCTTTCATATCCACCGCGCCGCGACCCCAGATATATCCATCTTTGATTTCTCCGCCGAAAGGATCAACTGACCAATCCGCTGCATTTACAGGAACAACATCCAAATGCCCGTGAACGACTAAACCTGGCCTGCTTTGATCAGAACCAACAATCTTGGCGACTACGTTGACTCTATTCTCACCCGTGACAATCAACTCTGATTCAATTCCAACTTCAGCTAGTTTCGCTGCCACATAATCGGCGATTGCTCTTTCGTCTCCTTTACCTTCTCCATGATTCACGCTGGGAATACGAATCATTTCCTGGCAGATGGAAATACATTCCGCCTCTAAGAGAGTTAGGTCTATCGGTAGGGTTTCTATGCTCACTGTCCTATCTTGCCTCAATTGGGACGAAGCTCGTGCGATTGGTATCGTTGCGCCAGTATTTCCAAAGCTTTTCACTGGTCCGGGTGGCGGAATTGGCAGACGCGCTAGCTTGAGGTGTTAGTTCCCGCAAGGGATTAGGGGTTCAAGTCCCCTCTCGGACACAATTCTTTAAGAACTACGGAAATCTTCACAACTACAAAATAGGAGAAACATGCAAGCAAAGGGATATGCAGTTCTAGAAGCATCAAAGCCACTAGTTCCATTCAATTTCGAAAGACGCGAATTACGGCCTAATGATGTTGCACTAGAGATTCTCTATGCTGGAATTTGTCACTCTGATATCCACCAAGCTCGCGAAGAGTGGGGCCCAGCAATATTCCCCATGGTCCCAGGCCATGAAATTGCAGGAGTTGTGACAGCAATTGGTACTTCAGTAACTAAATTCAAAGTTGGAGATCGAATCGGCGTTGGAGTTTTCATCGACTCTTGTCGCAAATGTTCATCTTGTAAAGCTGGCTTAGAACAATATTGCTTAGAAGGTATGACCGGAACTTATAACGGCTATGAAAGAGACGGAAAGACAGTTGCCCAAGGTGGTTACAGCAATCTATTCGTTGTCGATCAAGATTACGCAGTAACAGTGCCAGCCAATCTTGACATGTCTGGAGTAGCGCCACTTCTATGCGCAGGAATAACGCTCTACTCCCCACTGAAAAATTGGGGCGCTGGCAAGGGGAAG
>WLIM01000049.1 GCA_009702205.1 Actinomycetota bacterium
AAATGAGAAACCCCTCAGTTTCCACTGAGGGGTAGCACACGAACTAGTTATTCACTAGAGCGTGCGCTCACCAATTACCACGACTGAAGTCATGAGTGAATTCTCCCCTGCCACGCTCGTTTGGTCAACCCCTAAGTTAGGAATCTCACTATTTAGTATTAATTAGAACTTGGCTACCTTGGAATTTATCCGCAGACAGCACCCTTTGATGCCGAGCCAACGACCTTTGAGTATTTGGCCAGTACGCCGCGCTTATATTTGTGAGGGATTGGTTGGAAATTCTTACGTCGTTCTACTAATTCCGCCGGATCAACTAATAAATCTAAAGTCCGCGCAATAGTGTCAATGCGAATCAGATCGCCATCTTTAATAAATGCAATTGGTCCACCATCAACAGCTTCTGGTGCAACGTGACCAACGCATAGTCCGGTACTTCCACCGCTAAATCGACCATCAGTTAATAGCAAGGTTGATTTTCCAAGTCCTGCACCTTTAATTGCGCCAGTAATCATCAACATCTCGCGCATACCTGGTCCGCCTTTTGGACCCTCATAGCGAATAACTACTACATCGCCAGCTTTAATAGTTCCATTCTCGAGAGCTTCCATGGCTGCTTGTTCGCGTTCGAATACTCGAGCTGGTCCTTCAAATTTTTCAACACCTATTCCTGCAGTCTTACAAACAGCGCCTTCAGGTGCGAGTGAACCACCAAGAATTGTAATTCCAACAGCGGTTGATAGCGGAGATTTAATTGCATGAAGAACTTCGCCATCTGGATCAAGTGGTGTTATGTCTGCAAGATTTTCCGCCATAGTTTTTCCGGTAACAGTTAGGCAATCTCCATGCAAGAAACCAGCATCAAGAAGTGCGCGAAGCACTACTGGAATTCCGCCGACACGATCAATATCAGTCATAACATATTTACCAAACGGCTTTAGATCTCCAAGTAGTGGAACCTTGGATCCAATGCGATGGAAATCTTCAAGAGTTAAATCAACTTCGGCTTCATTTGCGATTGCAAGTAAGTGCAAGACCGCATTTGTAGAACCACCTAGGGCCATTACGACAGTAATCGCATTTTCAAAAGCCTTCTTGGTAAGAATCTGTCGAGTTGTAATTCCTTTACGAATTAATTCAACAACAGCTGCTCCGGCCTTAACAGCATAATCATCACGACGACGATCAACTGCTGCCGGTGATGCTGAACCCGGAAGTGAAAGCCCAATAGCTTCGCCAACTGCTGCCATCGTGTTGGCGGTATACATGCCACCGCATGCACCTTCACCTGGGCAGATTGCGCGTTCAATTTTATCTACTTGCTCTTGTGAAATTAAGCCACGAGCACAAGCACCTACCGCTTCAAATGCATCAATGATTGTTACATCTTTGCCATCGACAGAGCCAGCAAGAGTTGTGCCTGCATAAACAAATACTGATGCAACATCGATGCGTGCTGCTGCCATCATCATTCCGGGAAGTGATTTATCGCAACCAGCAAATGTGACCATGCCATCAAGACGTTCTGCTTGCATAACTGTTTCAACCGAATCAGCAATAACTTCACGAGATACCAGCGAGAAGTGCATACCTTCGTGGCCCATTGAAATTCCATCTGAAACTGAGATTGTTCCAAATTGCATTGGGAAACCGCCCGCATCAATTACACCTTTGCGAGAAGCTTTCGCCAGACGATCTAATGAGAGATTGCAAGGAGTGATTTCATTCCAAGAAGATGCGATTCCGATTTGTGGTTTAGCAAAATCTTCATCGCCCATTCCAACTGCACGCAACATTCCGCGTGCCGGGGCGCGCTCCATTCCATCAGTTACTAAACCAGAACGTGGCTTCATGGAGTTGCTCATTGTCTTCCTATCCCTGACCTAGGTGCTTCAATAATAATTCACGAACCTTGGCGGCATCAGCTTGACCACCAGTAGCTTTCATAACTGCGCCGATTAGTGCGCCTGCAGCTGGAATATTTCCGCCACGGATACGTTCTGCTGTATCAGGTTGAGCAGAGATAGCCGCTTCGATTGCGACCATTAGCGCTGAATCATCAGAGACAACTTTTAGGCCGCGCTTTTCAATTACATCTTTAGGTGAACCTTCGCCATTAACAACGCCTTCAACAACTTGGCGGGCCAACTTATCTGTTAGGTCGCCACTTGAAATTAGCGCAATGATTTCAGCAACAAAGGCAGTTGTTATAAGTGAAGTTGGGGCTACTTCTTTCTCATTCGCAAGGCGTGAGATTTCACCGAGCCACCAGGTGCGAGCACGAGTTGGTTCGGCGCCAAGTTTGATTGTCTCTTCAACAACATCAACTAGTTCAGCGTTGATTAGCGAATTCATCTCTGAATCAGGAACGTTCCACTCTTTCTGCAAACGCTTGCGGCGATCCGCAGGATTCTCTGGCAATTTTGCTCGAAGTTCTTCAATCCACTTTGCATCAGGAGTTACTGGAACCAAATCTGGTTCTGGAAAATATCGATAATCCTCGGCCTGCTCTTTAGAACGACCAGGGCGTGTAAGACCACTCTCTTCTAAGAAGTGACGAGTCTCTTGAATGATTCGCTCCCCTGCTTCAAGGCGATTTGCTTGGCGTTCAATTTCGCCGGTGAGGGCGCGTTCAACTGAACGAAGCGAGTTCACATTCTTAGTTTCACTTCGGGTACCAAGTAAGCCACTACCAATTGGTGCAAGTGAAACGTTGGCATCACAACGTAGTGATCCTTGTTCCATCTTTACATCACTCACACCTAATGAGCGAAGAATGTCGCGAAGTTGTGTTACATATGCACGCGCAACTTGAGGTGCATATTTTCCAGTGCCCGGAATAATTCTTGTAACGATTTCAACCAATGGGATTCCAGCTCGGTTGTAATCAAGCAGCGAATACTCGGCGCCATGAATACGCCCTGTCGAGCCACCAACGTGAAGAGATTTTCCGGTGTCTTCTTCCATATGCACGCGTTCAATCTCAACGCGGAAGACTTTTGGACCTTCATCAGTTTCAATTTCAACATCTAGATATCCATCGATACAGATTGGTTCGTCGTACTGAGAAGTTTGGAAATTCTTCGGCATATCAGGATAGAAATAATTCTTGCGGGCAAAGCGACTATAAGGTGCGATTGAACAGTTAAGAGCAAGGCCTATCAAAATTGTGCTCTCAATTGCTTTGCCATTTACGACAGGAAGTGCGCCAGGCAGACCCAAACAAACTGGACAAGTTTGAGTATTTGGTTCAGCGCCAAATTCAGTTGCGCAAGAACAGAACATTTTGGAATTTGTATTTAATTCAACGTGAACTTCTAGGCCAAGGGTTGGTTCATATTTTTGAGTTGCAGCTGCGTAATCAAGTGTCATTACTTCACCGCCAAATCTGGAGCGTTAGAAAGAATTGGCTTGCCCCACTTTGATAGAAGTGCAGCCTCTAGAGTTCCGCCCACACGATAGAAACGATCATCTTGCATAAGCGGTGCCATTATTTGAAGTCCTACTGGAAGGCCATCTTCATCTGCGAGTCCTACTGGAAGACTCATTCCGCCAATGCCAGCCATATTTACTGGAATTGTTGCAATGTCACTTAAATACATTGCTACTGGATCATTGCTCTTCTCGCCAATTTTAAATGCGGTGGTTGGGGTTACAGGTGAAACCAAGACATCTACTTTGGCGAATGCGTTATCAAAATCTTGTTTTACTAACGTACGAACTTTTTGTGCCGATCCATAATATGCATCGTAATAACCAGATGAGAGGGCATAAGTTCCAAGAATAATTCGACGCTTAACTTCCTTGCCGAATCCAGCTTCTCTTGTAGCGCTCATAACTTCCTCTGCGCCTTTGCTTCCATCATCGCCGACACGAAGGCCGTAACGCATAGAGTCAAAGCGTGCCAAGTTTGAAGATGCTTCTGAAGGTGCAATTAAATAATACGCAGCGAGTGCGTATTCAAAATTAGGGCAAGAAACTTCTACAATTTCGGCGCCTTGAGCAACTAAAAGTTCTAATGATTCTGCGATGCGTGCACTAACGCCTGCTTGAAAACCTGAACCACTTAACTCTTTAATAACACCAATCTTCATTCCCTTAACATCGAGACGTTTTGCGGCAGAAACAACTTGTGGAACTGGTGCATTAATACTTGTTGAATCACGTTCGTCATGGCCAGCAATCGCTTCATGCAGAAGTGCGGTATCAAGAACAGTTCTAGCAAATGGCCCAACTTGATCAAGGCTTGATGAATATGCAATTACGCCGTATCTAGATACGCCACCATAAGTTGGTTTAACTCCAACAATTCCAGTTAGGGCAGCAGGTTGGCGAATTGATCCGCCAGTATCAGTTCCAATTGCAAGCGGCGCCTCAAATGCTGCCACTGCTGCAGCTGATCCACCACTTGATCCGCCGGGAGTTCTAGTTAAGTCCCAAGGATTTTGTGTTGTTCCATATGCAGAATTTTCAGTTGATGAACCCATTGCAAATTCATCCATATTTGTCTTGCCAAGAATTACAACTCCTGCTGCTTTTAATTTAGCAACAACTGTTGAGTCATACGGTGGGCGCCATCCTTCAAGAATTTTTGAACCAGCAGTTGTTGGAATTCCCTTTTGAGCAAGAATGTCTTTCACTGCAATTGGAACTCCGGCCAACGGGGAAAGCTTCTCGCCACCTGCACGCTTCTTATCTATTGCTTCTG
Organism: Actinomycetota bacterium; assembly: GCA_009702205.1. GTDB lineage: Bacteria > Actinomycetota > Actinomycetes > Nanopelagicales > Nanopelagicaceae > AAA044-D11. The sequence continues at coordinate 4,706 of WLIM01000049.1, forward strand.
CTTGGGCTAGTGCACCCTCGTTATCTATATGCAAAAAGGCGTGGATTTTTCCATCGACCGAAGCGATGCGCTCCAAATGTTGTTGTGTTAGTTCAACTGAAGAGATTTCTTTTGCACTAAGTGCACTTGCCATTTCGGCAGCGGTGGCGTGAATATTTGTCATTCTTCACCAAGAATTTGTGGAACTTTAAAACGGTCTTCAGCTTTTGCAGGAGCACCTGAAAGCGCTTCATCATTTGAAAGACTTGGCTTAACTACATCGTCGCGGAAAACATTTGACATCGAAAGTGGATGTGAAGTCGGAGAAATATCGGCAGTAGCTACTTCTTGAACTCGCTTAACAGCGCCAAGAATTTGATCAAGTTCGCTTGCCATGTGATCTAGTTCGGCTGGAGTCATTTCGATGCGAGCTAGCTTTGCTAGGTGCGCGACATCATCGCGAGAAATTGCGGCCATATGCGAACCTTATCGCGAGCTAGTGCTTACTTATAAATTGAAGTTATGCGCGGATTTGGCCAGAGCCAGTAACAATCCAAGTTGTGGTCGTCATTTGTTCTAGCCCCATTGGGCCACGGGCATGGAGCTTTTGATTCGAGATCCCAATCTCTGCGCCAAATCCCATCTGTTCGCCATCTGTAAATCGAGTAGAGGCATTTACCATTACGGCAGCACAATCGCTTAACGCAACAAATTTTGCAGCGTTTGCTTGCGACTCGGTAACTATTGCTTCTGTGTGCTTTGTTCCATATTTGGCTATGTGATCACTTGCAGCGAGCAGGTTTGGCACAATCGCAACATTCATTTCTAGCGAGTTGTATTCGGTCGACCAATTCGCTTCATTCGCAAGATTTGTCTCAATGCCATTTGCTTTTGCAATTTTTGCTACTTGTGAATCAACATTCAATTTAACTCGGGCATCACGCAAAGCTAAAAGCGCACCAGGTAGAAACTTTTCAGCGACACTCTCATGAACTAAAAGAGTTTCAGCCGCATTGCAAACACTTGGCCTGTGAACCTTTGAATTCAAAACAATTGGAAGTGCTTTTTGTAGATCGGCATCTGCATCAACATATACATGACAAACGCCCGCACCAGTTTCAATGGTTGGGACCGTTGAATCATCTACTACCGTGCGGATTAATGCAGCGCTTCCCCGTGGGATAACAAGATCCACTTTTCCACGGGCATGTAACAAGGCAGTGACAGTGGAGCGATCGTCAGAGGGAACTAACTGCAGAACATCTGGAGAAATATTTGTTTTGGCAAGCGCTCTTCGCATAATTGTTACTAACACTTGATTGCTATTTGCAGCGCTTGAAGATCCTCGTAATAGGGCAGCATTTCCGGACATTAATAAAATTACGGCAGCATCGACAGTTACATTTGGCCGCGCTTCATAAACCATTCCAACAACACCAAATGGCACACTTATCTGCTTAAGGTGAAGACCATTTTCAAGAGTGCTTTCACGAATAGTTTTTCCTAGGGGACTCTGCAATTTAGAAACTGATTTCGCGCCATCTGCCATTCCATGAATTCGTTGCGCTGTTAAAAGTAAGCGATCTTGCATTGATTCGGCCATCGAACTTGCAACTGCATTTTCCATATCTTTAGCATTTGCAGCAAGTATTTCCACTTCACTTGCGCTTATTTCATCTGCAATTCGATTAAGTGCCTCGACTCGATCCGCATCACTTGCGGCGATAAGAGTGCGTGCGGCGAGCCGAGCTTTATCGGCTAATTCGGCAATCATCGCAGTGGCTTCCATGTTCCTAGCCTAGAGCCTTCTACCCTTCTCTCATGAGACGTTTATTGCGAGTGCTACGAAATACCCTAATTATTATTGTCGCTTTGGGTGTTGCCCTTACTGGCTTCACCAGATTTATTCATTACCCGAATCCGATAGCTGCAATAAAACTGGGATTGGCGCCAGCTTCAAAGACCCCAACTCTTATGCCATGGCACACGATTGATCCGGCGAAAGTCCCCATTGAATGGCCAACAAGTTTTGCTCCAGCACCGCAAACAGTGACTTGGAAAGGCAAAGCAATAAAGTGGCAGGATTTTCTAGACCGTACGAATACAAATGCTTTTCTCGTAATTAGAAATGGCGTAATCACTTACGAGTATTACAAGAAAGGCTTTAGCGAATCATCGCAACTCCCTTCTTATTCAGTTGCTAAGACCATGACGGCAATAATTGCTGGTCAGTTAATTGCGCAAGGAAAGCTTAAAGAGAGCGACACTTTTGTTAAGTATTTTCCAGAATTAAAGACTGGAACTTCATTTGATCGTGTAACAGTGCAGAGCCTTCTAGATATGCAGAGCGGGGTTGGCGTTTCAGATAACTATCCAACTGGACCTTCAGGTTGGGGCGTAGCTATTGCACAGATGTATGCAACTACCGATATCGATTGGTTTATGAAACACAATCGCAAAATGGCATTTGAGCCTGGCTCGAAATCTGAATACCGAAGTGTTGATACCCAAATGCTTGGCATGATTATTAAAGCTATAACCGGCACTACGGTTGCTGACTATTTCAGCAAAAATGTTTGGCAGCCGATCGGCGCTAAATATCCTGCGACGTGGAATGTTGACCGCATAGGTGGCACCGAGAAAACATTTTGTTGTTTCAACGCTGCGGCGCGCGACTATGCGCGCGTTGGACTTGCAATGCTAAATGGTGGACAGGCTGGTTCGAAACAAATTATTGATCCAGTTTGGTTAAAGCGTTTAACCACACCAGTCACAACACTTGATCACAATTGGGGTTACGGAGCTTTTGTTTGGCATCCATTCCCTGGAATTAGCCAGGCTGAAGGACTTCACGGACAATATATTTTTGTGAATCCAAAGACTAGATCGCTCATCGTAAAACTTTCAGATAACCCAACTGGGCTAGATGAAACGGTTGCTACTGCAAAGGTTTTACTTGAGGTAACAAAGAAACTTAATTAGCTGTAAAGAGTGTTCCTACATCTTTTCC
>WLIM01000005.1 GCA_009702205.1 Actinomycetota bacterium
ATCAATCCGTAACAGTATGGGCGGCAGGCTCGGAGATTGCGGCAGGAGATCCAATAAATAGTGCAAATACCAACCCTGTAAAAGTATTTCTTCCTGATTCAATCAACAAATATTTATCTTCTAAAACACCAATTCAGAAAGGAGTTTCAAATAGAAGAATTGCTAAAGGCGAGCTAATTCCTCGCAGCGCATTGGCGCTTTCCTTTAACGGAGAGTCCGTGAAAAGTGTCCCACTTCGGATCGCACGAAATGATTTACCAAGTGACCTACTTTCGGGCCAAATCGTTGACGTCTATTACTTGCCGAAAGGCGATCTTATTTGCGAAGGAGTTTCTGTCGAAAGTATTGACCAGAAATCAAAAGATATGGGCGGGGAGATTGGCATAGTGTTAAAAATTCCAGAATTCGATGTTGTGAACCTACTTTCAGCTTTGAAGGATTCAAGAATTGTGGTGGTTCGAAGTGCAATCTGAAATTCCTCAACTGCAAGTAATTACAGCAATTAGCGATGCTGATTGTGAAGATTTTGTATCTCAACTTCTCTTCAGCCAAGGTTGGAGCATAATTTTTCGTGCAATTGATATGTCGGGTTTAAGTACATTTTTAGAAGAGCGAACAGAAGCGCTGCGCACTGTTGTTATATATAAGAGCGATCTACCCGACTTCAGTCAAGAACTATTGAATCAATTCTTAACGCCGAAAGTGACTCATATCTGCATAGATAGCATCGAAACAAATTCACATAAATTGATGACCCATATAAGGGGACAGCTTCGCCTGCCTCTAATCATCTCTCCGAATATTACAAATGAGAGAGAGTCGGCAAGTAACTTGGTGAATCAACCCATTCAGCCAGTCCAACCCATTCAGCCATGTGTCATAACCATTACCGGAACAGTGGGAGCACCTGGAAGAAGTTCTGTCGCATTAAATATTGCAAACTATTTAGCGCAAAACACGAAGGTTCAAATCTACGATGCTGATATCCGAGCCCCATCCCTTGACTATTTACTTGGCCGTGCAATTAAGAGTTGTGAAAATCTCTCCTTGGTGAATGTTTCTACACTCAATAAATCTAGTGAAGCCATAATCGCAGACCAATCGCATATCGCTGTCGTGGATCTTGGGCCATTGCCTCCGCTAGAAGAGGTAGTAAATGATCGGAGATGGCAGGCGGGTTTCATAAATCGCACGCTAGAAGAAACGACCACACTAATTTATCTCTGTAAATCTAATGGATTAAGCCTGATCAGACTCGAACAGTTCATTTCACAATTTCCGGTGCTACTTCGAAAGCTACCCATCATCTATATTTTGAATCAATCTAGAAGTACACGAGAAGGCAGGGCGCTGGCCAATAGATTTACAAAAATCTGTAACGGTGAAATCTCCTTTATCCTGCCAAATAATGAAGAAATCAATACGAACCTAGCCCTTCCAGCCAAGCGCGAGAACGCTTTTGGTAAGACAATCGCAGAGATTGGTAGGATCGCACTTGTCGTAAAATAACTAATCCAGTGATTTTCAACCGCAGGGAGGCTCAATGCTTAGCGTTGATGAATTAATCTCCTCGCAATCTGCGCTTACAAATGAAGATCGTGCTCGCTTAATGGAACTTCTTGCGGAATGGCAATTGCTATCGGATTTATCTTTCGCGGATTTAATTCTCTGGATTCCAAAACGTAAAAATTATCAATCGTGGCCAGACGGGCACATCGCAATGGCGCATATTCGACCTACAACTGCAGCGACTGTATTCGCACATGATGTAATTGGAAATGTAATTAATTGGGGAAGCAATCCAAGAATTGATGGAGCGCTCTCAACTGGTGAAATTGATAGAGATTCTGACGCTGAAATGGTCGGAGAAATTCTCATTAAAGAAGAGACGGTCCCGGTATTTTTTGATGGTCGAGTTATTGCAGTCATTTCTCGCCACAGAAATGCTGATCTCATGCGCTCACCATCACGCCTAGAGTTAAATTATCGCGAAATTGCGCACAAGATTTATCAGATGGTTGCTGAAGGAACTTTCCCTCTTCAAAATAGTTTTTATAGATCAGAGTCCGCCCCGAGAGTTGGCGATGGATTAATTCGACTTGATGCAAATGGCTTAATTACGTACGCAAGTCCAAATGCGAGATCGGCATTTAACCGTGCTGGGTGGAGCGGAGAACTTGAAGGTCATCAACTGGGTGATGTAATTGAAAGCGTTAAACCAAATTTGAGTATTCCAACTGATGAATCTTGGCGCAGCATCATGAGCGGTAAGAATTTGCGCCGTGAAGAATTTGAAAATGAAAGCGGAATCTTTGACTTATTGGTCATGCCATTGGTTGCAGGTTCTGACCATATTGGTGCGATTGTTCTACTTCACAACGTTACTGAATTGCGCAGAAGAGACCGCGCCTTAATTACTAAAGATGTAACAATCAGAGAGATTCACCATCGAGTTAAGAATAATCTGCAGACAGTTTCAGCACTTCTTCGCCTGCAGTCCCGCAGAGTTGAAGATGTAAATGCAAAATTGGCTTTGGAAGAAGCAGTTCGCCGCGTAGCTTCAATCGCAATTGTTCACGAGACGCTTTCAAATAGTTCAACTGAATCCGTTGCCTTCGATGAGGTTTACGATCGAATCGTCCACAATGCAATCGAACTTAGCACTCATAAAATTAACGTGGAAAAATTAGGATCATTTGGCACCTTTGATTCACAAATAGCAACACCACTTGCTCTGGTGATTACCGAACTGATTCATAATGCCCTAGAACATGGGTTAGCTAATTCCGGCGAGAAATTGCGAATCGAGATTTCAAGAACAGCATCGCAGTGCGTAGTTAAGATTATTGATGATGGTGTTGGGTTGCCGACCGACTTTAATTGGGATCAATCTTCAAACCTGGGTCTGCAAATTGTTAAGACGCTTACCGAGAATGAGTTAAAGGGAAGTATCGAATTGGTGCGCGTGGGAAGTGAAACCCAGGCTGTTTTAAAGTTCTAAAATAATAGAAGTTCTAAAATAATAGAAGTTCTAAAATTAGAAGCTGTTTTGGTTCTCTAATTGGCGAGCGCGATTACGTGCCGCACGACGCTTAAGTGCGCGACGTTCATCTTCAGAAAGTCCGCCCCATACTCCGGCATCTTGTCCGCTCTCAAGTGCCCAGGCAAGACATGGCTCTTTAACAATGCAGCGATTACAAACTTTTTTCGCTTCTTCAATTTGGGCCAGAGCTGGGCCAGTGTTGCCGACCGGAAAAAATAGTTCCGGATCTTCATCACGGCAAGCAGATTGATGGCGCCAGTCCATTTTTAGTGGGCTCCTTTTAAAGAATTATTCGTAAATCGGGGAAGTAAAAGACAATTACTGTCATTTACACAAGTTGTATTCTCCCGTGAATTCGCAGACATAACAAGGACATTTGATAATTGATTATGTGATTTGTGCCCCCGGCGGGAATCGAACCTGCGCTCCCGCCTCCGGAGGGCGGTGCTCTATCCACTGAGCTACGGGGGCGCAGTGAGTTTTTGTTATTTGCCTGGCAATTGTAGCGATTTAACTCGATCTTGAAATAATCTGAAATGATTACGCCATGAATGAAGCTTATTTTGCAACTGGTTGCTTCTGGGGAGCCGAACGACGATTTTGGCAACTCTCAGGAGTGCTGGAGACAAGTGTCGGATATATGGGTGGAGTTCGAGAAAATCCAACTTATGAACAAGTTTGTACTGGTGTAACAAATCATGCAGAAATGGTCTGCGTTAAATTTGATCCAGCCTTAATTACCTATCGCAGATTACTTGAAGAATTTTGGGTGATGCATGATCCGACTTCACTAAACCAGCAAGGTGGCGATATTGGAACGCAATATCGAAGTGCAATTTTCACAACATCTGATGAGCAATTTCAAGAGGCGTTAGAAACTCGAGATATTTACCAAGCTTTACTGGATGAACAAGGCATAGGCAAGATTGTGACTCAAATTGAAAGTGCCGATCCACACACTTATTGGTTAGCCGAGGAATATCACCAGAAATACTTAGCTAAGAATCCAAACGGTTATGACTGTCATTCGAGCACCGGGGTGCCATTTACATCATAGTTTTGGCCTTTTAGATGTTTAATCTTCAAAACTAATGTATTTTACGAGCCATGAGTTTAGGCGTTTGGGAAATTACGATAGTTGCTCTCCTTCTAGTTTTAAGTTTTGACTTTGCCATGGCATTTCGCCAGCGCAATACTGAAACATCACTTGGAACGGCTACTAGATGGACCATTTTTTATATTGCGCTGGCCGTAATTTTTGGAATCTCACTCGGTCACTGGGCTGATGCCCAGGCGCAGAAGGAATTCTTCGCTGGTTGGTTAACTGAGTACTCGCTCTCCTTCGATAATCTTTTTGTTTTCGTGCTGATTCTTGCAAGGCTAAAAGTTGCAAAAGAGAAAGAGCAATTAGTTCTTCTCTTTGGTATCGCAGCCTCGCTTTTAATGCGTGGTGGTTTTATTGCTCTGGGTTCAGTAATTGTTAGTAAATTTTCCTGGGTCTTTTTCTTCTTTGGTGCCTTCCTTATTTACACCGCTTACACCTTGATAAAAGAGAGCGAAGAAGAGGAGTGGGAAGAGGGTCGATTCATCTCCTATCTTCGCCGCAAAGGCGCCTCTACTTTTACATTAGCCTTAGTAGCAATTGCTATGACTGACGTGCTCTTTGCCTTTGACTCGATTCCTGCAATCTTTGGGCTAACAAAAGATCCTTACATAATCGTTACAGCAAATATTTTTGCACTCATGGGATTGCGTCAACTTTATTTCCTTATCGGCGGCCTTATGAAGAAGTTGGTTTATCTAACTGAAGGACTATCTGCGATTCTTGCATTTATTGGTATCAAGCTATTAATCGAGGCCCTTCATTCCCAACATTGGGATCACATTGGCAGCTTCAAAATTCCCCATATTTCACTTCAAGTCAGCTTAGGTTTCATTATCGTCACCTTAACTTTTACCGCCATTTTAAGTTTGCTCAAAACACGGAAAGAGTAGTGATGCCAAAACTTTCAGCGCTACCTTTATCCGAATTACAACTTCGTAAGAGCGCTAAATGGCGTGAATTTCCAACTGAAATCTTGCCGTTACCAGTTGCCGAAATGGATTTTGAGATTGCTAAACCAATTCGCGATGTTCTTAGCGAAATGATTAAGGGTTCTGATACCGGATATTTGGGGCCAATTCCAGAACTAGGAATCAATCTTGCTAAATTCGCAAAGGCGCGATGGGGCTGGGAGATTGATCCAGAACAGGTTTTTACCGCAACCGATGTTGGAGTTGGCATGGTTGAGATGGCTAGAACTGTTGTGAGCGCGGGCGATCTAATAATGATTAATTCACCGGTTTATCACAATATGAATAATTGGATCGCAGAATTGAAATGCAAATCTTATGATGCACCACTTACAAAAGATGGCTTGCACTACACGATTGATTTAGCAGCAATAGAACGTGGATATGCCGCAGGCGTTAAAGCACATTTCTTATGTAGTCCTCATAACCCAGTTGGCACAGTATTTTCTAGAGATGAACTTGCGGCACTTGCAGAATTAGCAAAGAAATACGATGTGACCGTTTTTAGCGATGAGATTCATGCTCCACTCACATATAAAGCGTCAGATTTCGTTCCATTCTTGGCGGTAAGTGACACTGCGCGAGAAGTGGGAATTTGTGTGACTGCGGCTAGTAAGAGCTGGAATTTAGCTGGCCTCAAGTGCGCAACAATAATTACTGCTCATCCAAAGCAATTTAACCGCGCAAAATCAATGCCAATGGCAGTTCACTACCGAGCCTCACTCTTTGGCGCAATTGCATCTGCGACTGCTTATGAATGTTCTGATTGGCTAGATAGCGCACTTGAAACTATGGATAGCAATCGTAAGTTCCTTCAAAAATTATTAGTTCAACATCTTCCTACTGTCGGCTATCGAATTCCGGACTGTTCTTATTTAGCTTGGCTAGATTTAACAGCGCTAAGCTTTGGCGAAAATCCAGCAGAGGTTCTACTTGCAACTGGAAAAGTTGCAGTTAATTCTGGAATAACTTTTGGTCCAGAATCTGGGCAATTTGTACGTTTGAACTTTGCTACTAGTGAAGAAATAATCGAAGAGGCAATTTCGAGGATACTTTCCTGTGTCAAATGATTTCGATGTCGTAATAATTGGCGGCGGACACAATGCGTTAATCGCATCTTGCTACTTAGCTAAAGCAGGATTGAGCGTCGCAATCCTCGAGAAGAATAGTTCTCTTGGCGGCGCAACTGTGAGTCAGAAAGTCTTCCCCGAGTATGAAGCTCGATTATCTAGATATTCTTATTTAGTCTCGTTGCTTCCAGATAAAATCGTCACGGATTTAGGACTTAAATTTGAAACTATTGAAAGATCAGTTTCCTCTTTCACGCCCGAAAATTTTGTAGATAAAAATCTTGGGCTCCTTATAACTAGGGGACTTGGCGGTCAGACAAAGAGTGACTTCAAAGCGATTACCAATGGCGATAGCGAACTAGCTGCATGGGAATCCTTTTATGCCGACGTTCAAAAACTTGCTGATGTAATTGCGCCAACAATGTTGAGTAAATTGCCAACCCGCACTGAGCTGAGAGAGAAAGTAAGTCACAAGATCTGGGATGAAATTATTGAAGAGCCATTAAGTAAAGTTTTAGAGACGAGATTTGATGATGATTTAGTGCGCGGAATCGTGTTAACCGATGGTCTAATTGGAACATTCTCAGATGCTAAAGATTTAACTGCAAATATTTGTTTTCTATACCATCTAATTGGTAACGGAACTGGCGATTGGAAAGTGCCCAGAGGGGGAATGGGGGCACTTGTATCTGAGTTAATCGAATTGGCTAATTCACTTGGTGTTAAATTTGTTGTCGACAGCGAAGTTACTAGTATTTCTAAGGGTGATGGTGTTTTTACAACTACAAGCAAGAACGCGAGCTTCAAAAGCAAATACTTACTCGCAAATTTGGCACCTGGAAAGCTTGCAAATATTTTAGGAACAAAGCCGCCAAAAACCCTTGATGGCAGCCAAGTAAAAGTAAATATGTTGCTCACCAAGTTGCCAAGGTTAAAATGCGGAACCGATCCTAAATTGGCTTTTGCTGGAACATTTCACTTCGATGAGAGATATTCAGATTTCCAATTAGCATATGACGAAGCAGCAAGTGGAAAAATTCCTACGAAGATTCCAGCTGAGATGTATTGCCACACCCTCTCTGATCTCTCAATTCTTGGTGACGATTTGATTGAAAAGGGATTTCATACACTTACGCTTTTTGGAATGCATACGCCTGCAGCACTTTTTGAAAGAGATAATAAAAGGGCTAAGGCAATTATTTTGGAAGGCCTGATCTCCCAATTAAATGAGTATTTAGTTGATCCTATAGAAAGTTGCCTAGCTAAAAATTCTGATGGTTCGTTATGTATTGAGATAAAGAGTCCGTTGGATTTGGACGAAGAAATAGGACTTCCACGCGGCAATATTTTCCATAAGGATCTTTCAATGCCCTTTAGGGAAGATGGCGATGAGCCAGGTTGGGGCGTTGAAACCGAGATTCCAAATCTTTACTTATGCGGAGCCGGTGCAATTCGAGGTGGTGGTGTCAGTGGAATTCCAGGACACAATGCTGCTGCCGCAGTTCTCGAAGCGCAGAGCGCGAAGTCGTAAGGTAGATTTGTCACATGATTAAAGCCTTTCGCCGCTTAGTAGCTGCACTTACATTTCTTGCAGTAATTGCTGCAGCGCTAAAGGCCGCATTTGATTGGGTCGCTCAAAGTGGCGATGACGATCATGAAGTATTTGCGGATGATGACCGCGAAACTGTTTAATTAAATGGATTACATTGCCGGTAGCTGCAATATCGGAAAAGGCGAAATTAGACGTAGGCAATTCGTTGCGTTAATCGGCCTAATACTTACGATTTCTACAACTATTGGATTAGTAAGTGTCAGCGCTGATCGAAGTGCTCGTTTTGGAGTTTTTGTTCCTGCCCTTATTTTTTCAGTTGGATTTATTCAGTCTCGCCGCAAATTCTGTCTTGCTTTTGGCTTGATGGGAACTTTCAATTTTGGTTCACTTGGTAAATTATCAAGAGTTGCATCTCCACAAGACAGAGCAGCGGATCGCAAAACCGCAATTTCTATTTTAGTTCAAGCACTTTCATTAGCGCTAACAATCACGCTAATTATTTACTTACTTCCGTTTTAGTTTAGTAAATATAAAATAGAGGACAGTTCCAATTGCAATTCCCCAAATTAAATCTACAAAAATAACAATCAGAGCTGTGACCAATAAAATCGAGGAATCAAGTTTGGTTGTACGCAATATTTCTCGTAAATTTGCCGGGCTGGCCATCCGATAAGAAGTTCCGAGCAATACTCCAGCGAGAGCAGTGGTTGGGATGTTGGAAATTATTGGAGAGAGTATTAGAACAACGGCAAGCAAAAATATGGCGTGAAATATTGCAGATAAACGAGATTTTGCGCCAGATCGAATATTAACTCCAGTACGAGCAATAGCTCCAGTGGCTGGCATGCCGCCAACTAGTGATGAAGCCATAGACGCTAAACCTTGGCCAAAGAGTTCACGATTTGGTTGGTATCTATCTTTGGCTTCATGAATGTGAGACATTTGATCAGCAACTCGCGCCGATAAAAGTGATTCAATAGAAGCTAATAAAGCGATAGATATTACTGCGGTTAATAATTGATAAATACCGAGCCCAAATAGTGAAAATTTCTCGATATGGAAAATTGCCTTTGGTAGATCTCCAACAGTAGGTACGTTTATGCCGAAGGTGGCGACAATTAATGAGCTAATAAGAATTGCCATAAAGCTGGCTGGAATGTGAAACTTAAATCTATGAGCGATTTTTGGATAAGTAAATTTAATAATCAGAGTAAGCGCAACAACAAATATGGCTGAATAATTCAAACCGCTATCTAGCGCTCCCTTTATCGTTTTCCAGGCTGTTGCAACAGTACGCCCGCCATCAATGGATGGAGTTGCAAGTGCTGTTGGAAATTGTTGGAGAGCAATCACAATTGCAATACCAAGGGTGAAGCCTTCCATCACTGGCCAAGGAACTCGATTGATTATTGATCCTGCTCGAATTAGCCCTAGTAGCAACGTCAATAGACCAGCAAAGAAACCTAATGGGATTAAAGATTCAACTCCATATTTACTGACTATTGGAACTAGAACAACTGTCATTGCGCCTGTAGGGCCACTAACTTGAAAGTTAGAGCCACCAAAAATAGCTGCAATAAGTCCGGCAAGAATCGCAGTTATTAATCCAGCACCCGCTCCAGCCCCAGTTGTTATTCCAAATGCAAGAGCTAGTGGGAGAGCGACAATTCCGACCGTCACGCCGGCCAGTAAATCCTTTCGCCAGTAAGTGCGAGCACTTCTATAATCTGCTGAGCTCGGAATAAATTCTCGTAGGCGATTCATTTCACTCAAATCCTACTGCCAGATTTAGCAATTTGGTGTAACTTAAAGAGGTAATTAAAACTACATATTTGAATTATCGATTTGAGTAGGAGTCCTCATGGAAATCGTTATACATGCCAGAAATGCAAACTTGGCTGAAGATTTCAGAGAAATAGCTACCGAAAAACTAAAGTCCCTTGATCGATTTAGTGTGAAAGTTGAAAGCATTAAAGTAGAAGTTAAACATGAAGCTAATCCCCGCTTTGGAAAGTCTTCGCACGAGGTGCACTTAACCACAACAGGGGCAGGGCCATTCATGCGGGCAGAGGGTGCGGGCTTTAATGATCTCGCAGCATTTGATAAGGCAGTAACAGCGCTCGAACTTCAAATTCGAAAGATTCACGAAAAATCAAAAGATGTTAGTCATGAAAGTTTGAGGAAACCAAAATAATTCTTGATGGATTAATTGAAGCTTGGTGGATGTTCTTCCATACCTTTTGGGCTCTGGTAATTGGGTTCACACTTTCTGGCGCAGTGCAGGCATTTGTATCGCGAAAAGCTATGCGCGAACAATTGGGAGATTCCAGTTTTAAAAGTATTTTTAAAGCATCCTTCTTTGGCGTTATTAGTTCTTCTTGCTCTTATTCAGCAAGTGCACTTGCAAAGAGTTTATTCGCCAAAGGAGCCAATTTCACAGCCTCAATAGTCTTTATGTTTGCTAGTACAAATTTAGTAATTGAACTTGGCTTAGTTCTATGGATTTTGATGGGTTGGCAATTTGCTGTCGCAGAATTTATTGGTGGCGCAATAATGATTCTGCTTTTGAAGCTCTTGATCCCTAAATTAATTCCAGCTCATCTAATAGCTAATTCACGGGAAAACTTTGAAGCGCTAGATCATTCAAACGGAGAGCAACGTGCTACCTGGCACGATGCTGCTGGTTACACAATTGGTGATTTCAAAATGCTTCGCGTCGAACTCGTGATTGGGTTCTTGGTCGCGGGGTTAGCTGCAAAATTGGTTCCAGCGTCTTTTTGGAGCGCGCTCTTTCTCTCAGATCGCGGAGTTATTTCTAGCATTGAAAATGCAATTATCGGACCTGTAATAGCTTTTATAAGTTTCGTCTGCTCCGTAGGCAATGTTCCACTTGCCGCAGCCCTTTGGCATGGTGGCATAACTTTTGGCGGAACAATTTCATTTATCTTTGCGGATTTAGTTTCGCTTCCATTAGTTCTAATTTATCGAAAGTACTACGGTCTTAAATTAGCTATTCGATTAACCCTGGTTTTTTGGTTAGTAATGAGCCTAAGCGGTTTTATAACCGAAGGAATATTCAGCGCTCTTGGCCAAATTCCCGCTCCAAGCCATCAAATGTCACATTCGAATTCCATTGGTTTTAATTACACGACAATTCTCAACGTATTTGCGCTGCTATTGATTATCTGGGTTTATTGGATGTATCGCACTCAAGTAAGTAATGGTGAGAATCAAGAATTTGCCAAAGATTGGGTGTGTGGCATGCAGGTGCGGATTTCAGATGCTCCAGCAACTTATAAATTAAATGGCAAAGACTATTACTTCTGCATGCAGGGGTGCGCTGACAGTTTTGCGGAAAACCCTGCGAAATTTATTTCGGTGGACAGGTAAATCCAAATTCACTTTGAACTCTAGTTGGAACTTTATTACATCCAACTGTTGCGGTTCCAAAATCAATTATTTCCCACTTGCCTTTGATTGATTGAGCATATCCATAGGCGGGATCTGTTACTGGCAGATAAGGGACTGTGGTGAAAATTAGCCAGCTGCCATCTATTTTGGAAATGCGTTGGTCGACAACTGCGGCGAAGAAAGTGCTTCCAAAACTATCTTGTTGGAGTTTAGTAATCTGTGCTGCAATGCCAGCAGCTACTGGCTCACCGCCAGAATAACTGGCAACATCCTTTGCGAACTTCGTTGGATATTGCGCAAGAATTATCCAAGGTATAACAACACTACTTAATTCACCTGGATTATTTGCCTGCCATCTTAAAGTCCATCCAGCCTCTGTCGCGACCCCTTGCGGTAAACGTTGCGAGATTTGCGCTTTCACTTTTGCCGTATTCCAGTTAACGAGTTTTGGATACTTCGATTCAAACTGGGTAAGGAGAAGTTTTATTCCGTCACGCAATTTTGAATCATCTGGGCGTTCATTTCCTGACGGCAAACCGCAGCCTGTTAAAACAAGAGTGCAAGCAAGAAGGAGTCCCAATAGAAGCTTGCGTAATCTCATAAGTTAAAGGGTAGTGGGGGATTCGGATTTTCAACTTGAATTGGTTGAATATTCAACTAACATAGGGTTATTGAATACTTCAAAGGAGAACTCGATTGCCTGCAATAACCGTAGCTGACATAACAATTCTGCCTAGAGTCATTGCAGATCCAACAGCTCGCGTCCGTGGTGTTAAAAGTGTTACTACTGCGCCGCAAGGTTTTGAAGGTGAAGGATTTCCAGTTCGACGTGCATTTGCTGGCGTTGATTTAGCCGAACTCGATCCATTTATTCACTTAGATCAAATGGGTGAAGTTGAATATGCGCCAGGTGAACCAAAGGGAACACCATGGCACCCACATCGCGGTTTTGAAACAGTTACCTACATTATTGATGGCATCTTTGATCACAAAGATAATCACGGCGGCGGTGGAACTATTACAAATGGTGATACTCAATGGATGACTGCTGGTGCTGGAATTTTGCATATTGAAACACCGCCTGAGCATTTAGTAATGAGCGGTGGCTTATTTCATGGTTTTCAACTCTGGGTTAATTTGCCTGCAGAAAAGAAATGGTCAAAACCTGCTTATCAAGATCTACGTGCATCTGATGTGAAACTACTTGCTTCAAGTGATGGCGGAACATTAATTAGAGTTATTGCCGGTGAGGTCGCAGGAAATCTCGGCCCTGGTTCAACTCAGACACCTATTTCAATTGTGCACGCAACACTTGCACCTGGTGCAAAGCTTGAGTTGCCATGGAATAAGAATTACAACGCACTTATCTACACTTTGAACGGTCATGGAACTGTCGGCGATATTAAACATCCAGTTCACATGGGACAACTAGCTGTGATGGGTGAAGGTGACACCATAGTTGTGCAGGCTGATCCAACTCAAGAATCACGATCCCCTGAAATGGATGTATTAATTCTTGGTGGTCAGCCAATCAAAGAGAGCGTTGCCTGGATGGGCCCATTCGTTATGAATACTAAAGCCGAGGTTTTAAAGGCTTTTGATGACTTCCAAAAAGGATTATTGGGAACTGTTCCGGCAGAGCATGTGGCGCCAGATAAAACCCTTAACCGAAGTGGGGCAGGTGTGAAGCTTGGTGGCGCACTTGATGTGCATGGTGCACCAACACAAGTTGTAGAAGGAAATTAATTAAAGGTTCTTTAGCGCGCTAACTACTTTAGTTAGCGAATCTTTCGCATCACCAAAGAGCAAGGTTGTTTTTGCATCGTAAAGCAAATCATTTTCGATGCCGGCAAATCCTGGTCGCATTGATCGCTTCAAGAAAATAACATTTCCTGCGCTAGCAACATCAAGAATTGGCATTCCATAAATTGGGCAACCAGGTGTTGTCTTAGCCGCTGGATTTACTACGTCATTTGCACCAACAACTAGAACAACGTCAGTTTGCGGAAATGTCGGGTTGATCTCTTCCATTTCAACAAGTTGTTCGTAAGGAACATTAGCTTCTGCAAGCAATACGTTCATATGTCCAGGCATTCGACCAGCAACTGGGTGAATTCCATATGCAACTTCAACACCTTTTGTAGCTAGCAGATCTGCGAGTTCACGAACTGTGTGTTGTGCTTGTGCTACAGCTAGACCGAAACCAGGAACAATTACAACGCGTTGGGCATAGTTCAAAAGAATTGCTACGTCATCTGGTGAGCCAGATTTAACTGGGCGAGCTTCGCCAGCTTCTGCAGCAGCTTGTGGCTTTGCAGTAAATGCACCAAACAAAGTTCCAAAGAGTGAACGACCCATTGCATCTGCCATTAAGCGAGTCAAAATAGTTCCGGATGCACCAACAAGTGTTCCTGCAACAATGAGCAGCGTTGATTGAAGAACATATCCGCTAGCCGCAACCGTTAAACCGGTAAACGCATTTAATAGCGAGATAACAATTGGTACATCTGCGCCACCAACTGGAAGCACGAATAGAACACCAAAGAGCAGTGATAAACAGGCCATAACTAACAGTGGAGTGTTTCCACCAGATGCAATTGTCCAGCCGCCAGATGCTAAAACGCCAGCCAATGTTGCGGCTATAACAAAGCGACCAGCTGGGAAAACTACTGGACGAGTAGTCATAAGTTCTTGCAACTTCATGAAGGTAATTACTGAACCCGAGAATGAAGTAGAGCCAACGATTACTGTGAAAACTGTTGCGATTAGATTCGCAGTAGAGGGTTTACCTTCTGCGCTCAAATTTAGATATTCGACGATTGCTACAAGTGCTGCAGCGCCACCTCCAACACCATTGAAGAGTGCAACTAGTTGTGGCATCTGCGTCATTTGAATCTTACGAGCAGCAGGAACGCCAACGATTACACCAAAGGCGATGGCCCCAATAATTAGAAGGGTGTTGTGATGTTCTTTAGATGTTGGATCAAAAAAAACAACGATTGTTGCTACGGTCGCGCCAAAGGCGCCAATTAGATTTCCGCGACGTGCAGTTTTAGGAGCAGATAAGCCCTTAAGCGCCATCACGAAGGAGACAGCTACACCTAATCCTAGAAGAGCGTAAATATTTGAATTCATTATTTTTTACCACCCTTCCCCTTAAACATCTCCAGCATTCGATCTGTAACTACAAAGCCACCCACCATATTTATGGTTGCAAGGACAACGGCAAGAATGGCTAACGTGGTTTCTAAAGTATTTGTTGCACCGTCGGCTACAAGAATCGCACCTACCAAGATGATTCCGTGAATAGCGTTTGCACCAGACATAAGTGGAGTGTGAAGCGTGGTTGAAACTTTAGATACAACTTCAAATCCTACGAATACTGAAAGTACGAAAATTGTCAGGATTGCCATAGTTGTCATTTCTTGCCCTCCGGAGTGCGACGAGAGCCGCCATGAGTAAGAGTTGCTGCATCAATAATTTCATCAGAGAAGTCAGGGATCACATCTCCTGTTGGCTTTCCTTCAACACTTTTTGTCATAAGCAATAAGAGGTTTACGACGTTTCGCGAGAACAACATTGATGCGTGATACGGCAATTGACTTGGAACATCTTTTCCGCCCCAAATAACAACACCGCTTTGCGTTGTGATTGTTTCGCCAGGCTTGCTGCCTTCAACGTTACCGCCGGTTTCAGCTGCAAGATCAACTATTACTGCGCCTGATTTCATTGCCGAAACCATTTCACCAGTAACTAGTCTTGGTGCTGGGCGACCTGGAACTGCTGCAGTTGTTATAACTACATCAGCTGAAGCCAGATATGGTGTTAAGAGTTCACGTTGTTTTGCTGCTCGCTCTTCTGTCATCTCGCGGGCATAACCACCGGCACCCTCAAGGGCTTCAAGTTCTAGCGTAATAAATTTCGCACCCATAGATTTAACTTCATCAGCCGATGATGGGCGAACGTCATAAGCGCTAACTACTGCACCTAATCTTTTTGCAGTCGCAATTGCTTGTAGACCCGCAACACCTGCACCGAGGACTACAACCTGTGCAGGAGTAACAGTTCCGGCTGCAGTCATTAATAGTGGAAAGAATCTTGGAGAAAGTTCTGCTGCAACAAGTGAGGCGCGATATCCGGCACAAAGTGCTTGCGAAGTTAGCGCATCCATTGACTGCGCACGGGATATACGAGGAACTAATTCAAGTGAGAGCGCAGTTACACCGGCACTTGCAGCAGCCTCAATCGAATCAACAGAAGTTGTAGGAGATAAGAATGAAACAGTCAGAGCGCCCTTTTTTAGGCTCTTCATCTGATCTGGTGATAGCGCAGTAACTGCGGCAACAACATCAGCATCACTTATTACATTGCCACTCTTAACGATTGCACCAGCGGCCGTGTATTCCGAATCAGGAAATCCCGATGCAACACCGGCTCCAGATTCGATTACGACCTCAAGGCCAGCTTTTGTTAATTTGGAAATGATGTCTGGAACGAGTGCTACACGTGCTTCGCCAGACCGGATCTCTTTAGCTACGGCTATTCGCATTCACAAAGATTAGTGCCTAATCCCGTTCAATTCGCAATTGAAACGGATAATTTAGAGGTTACCCTCAATCTCCCCGCGGACAAGATGGTAAAGAATTGCCTGAATGGTTGTGCGACGGTGAAAAGCTTCACGCCAGATAACCGACTTCGGGCCGTCAATTACTTCGGCCGCCACCTCTTCGCCGCGGTGTGCAGGAAGACAGTGCATGAATATTGAATCTGAGGATGTTAGGGACATGAGGTTTTGCGTTATAGCAAATGGCGCAAGGGCTTTTAATTTCTCAGCCCGAACTTCTTCAAGATCACCCATCGACATCCAGACATCTGTATACAAAACACTTGCGTCCTTTGCAGCAGCTTCTGGATCAGTCAAAACTTCTATCCTGGCACCGGTAGTACTCGCAATTTTTGTTGCGGTATCAATCGCAGATTTATCAGGTGCCCATTTACCGCTTGGAGTTGCCACTACAACATGAGCCCCCATAATCGCGCCCATTGTTAACCAGGCATGAGCCATGTTGTTGCCATCGCCGACATAGGTAAATTTACGACCTGAAATATCAGAACCAAATACTTCGCGAATTGTTAACCAATCTGCTAGAAGTTGAGTTGGGTGATCAGTGTCAGTAAGACCATTTAAAACTGGAATTGTTGAATGCGCACCAAGTTCATCAACGTCAGATTGTGCGAATGTGCGAACTATGAGTGCGCTCGCAAATCCACTAATAATTTTCGCAGTATCGGAAATAGTTTCACCACGACCAATTTGTAGATCATCACCGCGCAAAAACATTGGAGTGCCACCAAGATGGGCGACTGCAGTTTCTGAAGCAAGTCTGGTTCGAGTGGAAGATTTAGTCATATAAATTGCGACAGTTTGATTTGCTAGGGCATCTTTTGAGCGAAATGGATTCGCTGCAAATTGCGCGGCAGTATCAAGAATGAGTTCAACATCGTTGCGAGTCAGATGCTCGGTGCGCAATAGGTCTTTCACTATTCAATAATACCCAATAAACGAGTTCGCCTCGGTAGAATTTGAATCATGGGAATCTTCACCCGAACACCAAAATCAACGCCAGGCATCGGCGATTTACAGCCATTTTCTGATGTCTTGGAGAAAGAAGATACTCGACTCTCAAACGAAGATGGCGATCATGAAAGATTTGCGCATTATGTCCGCAAAGAAAAAATTGTGGAATCGGCAGTAACTGGAAAACCAGTTAGGGCGCTATGTGGAAAGAAATGGGTCCCAAGTCGCGATCCAGAAAAATTTCCGATCTGCCCAATCTGTAAAAAAATATTTGATGGCTTAAAGAAGGAATGAGTAAGCGAAATCTCCGGTCACTAATTTCCGGATTAGCAATCTCACTTATTTTTTCCACAAGCCTTTTTGGAACTGCTTCGGCAGAAGATCGCCAGCTTCGTAAAATTTTCTCTGGGTGGATGACTGATTACAGCACGTATGGCGATACAACGAAGGGCCAAATTCAGGCCATGGATTATGTGGTCGCGCATTCAGAAATGTTCGGACAAATATTGCCATTCTGGTACACCCTCACGAGTGCAACGACTATAAAAGATAAATACGCGACCCAAAACTCAATTGATAAATCAATACCGATAGCGACACTCCAAAGCCTTGGAATAAAAGTAATTCCAACTATTACTGATGGAACCGCAGAAGGTGTGCTCTCAAAAATTATGGGCAGCGATGCGAATCGAACAACTTTAGTGAAAACAATTTCAGATTTAGTAACAGCAAATAATTATGATGGAATTGATCTAGATTTCGAGGGCTTTGCTTTTGTAGATAAAATTGCGACTTGGCCAACCATTCAGCCGCGCTGGGTAAAATTTATACAAGAATTAGCTGCAACCTTGCATGCTAATAATAAATTATTATCTGTAACGACACCTTATTTACTTGATCCAACAACAGGTAAAAAAGGGTATTACTTTTATGCCTGGCCAGAGATTTCAAATTACATTGATCGCTTAAATATTATGGCTTATGACTATCATAAATTTGATACTGCGGCTGGACCGATTGGTCCGATAAGTTGGTTTGAACCATCACTTATCTATGCTCTTAAATCAGTTGCACCATGGAAGATTTATATTGGAACACCTAATTATGGATATAACTGGGTTACAAAAGTTACTGGTGTCTGCCCAACGAATACACCTACTTCCGAGAAGAAATCATCAAATGCTGCGATCATCCATCAATTAAAGGCACAAGCTATTTTAGATAAACCTGGTGCGGTTGCCACATATAACGAAAAATTTGGCGAAACCAATGTGCTTTATACCGCAGAATTTAATGGCGTAAATAAAACAGGTGCAACAACTAGTTGCAAAGTAGATCACTCTGCTTGGTATGTAGATGCACGCGGTTATGGTGCGCGCGCAAAATTAGTAGAGA
>WLIM01000050.1 GCA_009702205.1 Actinomycetota bacterium
AATAGATTGAAAAAAGTAGAGCTGAAGATTTCGCTGCTACGAAAGATCGATCAAGGCGACCTTTGCCCGCGCTTTGATACTCGGCAGTAATTAAATCTCCGGGTTTAGTATTACTGGTGCGTAAATAATTTTGTGTTGAATCAATCTCATCGACGACTGATACTCGCCAGTAGCCGTTAGCCAACGCGCTTGTTATTGCATTCGCACTCAACAATTCTGGCTTCATGAATGACTCATTTCATTTCTAATACTAATTGTTTGTAGGAATAATCTGCTGGAACTAGTAACCTACGACCGTGACTGATGATATTCGTACAACAGCCGGAAAGATTGCTGATCTCCGTAGACGTCGTTTGCAAGCTGAAACGAATGGCACGCCAGAGGCAATCGAGAAGCGTCATGGCCAAGGAAAACTAACTGCGCGCGAGCGAATTGCTCGACTCGTAGATCCTGGTTCATTTGTCGAGATGGATGCATTCTCTCGTCACCGTTCTAGTAATTTTGGAATGGATAAGAACCGTATTTATGGTGATGGTGTTGTAACAGGACATGCAACTGTTGATGGTCGACCAATCGCTATCTACTCTCAAGATTTCTTAACTTTCGGTGGCAGTCTCGGTGAAGTTGTTGGTGAAAAAATTGTAAAAGTAATGGAGTTTGCACTTAAGAGTGGAATTCCTATCGTTGGAATAAATGATTCAGGTGGCGCCCGTATTCAAGAGGGCGTGGCATCGCTTAGCCAATATGGCGAAATCTTTAAGCGAAATGTTCGCGCATCAGGAGTTATTCCGCAGATATCACTAATCATGGGACCAACAGCAGGTGGCGCGGTTTACTCCCCTGCGATTACTGACTTCGTGATTATGGTTAATGAGACCTCTCAGATGTTTATCACTGGTCCAGATGTAATTAAGACAGTGACTGGTGAAGAAGTAGGAATGGAAGAACTTGGTGGAGCTCGTACTCACAACACTAAGACCGGAAATTCACATTACTTAGCCGATAGTGAAGATGATGCAATTGATTATGTGAAAGCACTTCTCTCCTATCTACCAAGTAACAATATGGATGAATCACCAGTACTGCCTGCGACGGAAAGTAGCGATATCGCTCCATCAGATCGCGCACTTGATTCGCTAATTCCAGATAATCCAAATAAGCCATACGACATGAAAGTTCTTGTCGAAGCAATTTTGGATGAAGCAGATTTCCTTGAAGTTCATACTCTTTATGCGCCAAATATCTTGGTTGGTTTTGGTCGCATCGAAGGTCATTCGGTTGGAATTATTGCAAATCAACCACAAGCACTTGCCGGAACTCTAGATATTGCAGCTAGTGAAAAGGCTGCGCGTTTTGTGCGCACTTGTGATGCTTTTGGCATTCCAGTTATAACTCTTGTTGATGTTCCGGGATTCTTGCCTGGAACAGAGCAAGAATGGAATGGAATTATTCGCCGCGGAGCTAAATTGCTTTACGCATATGGCGAGGCAACCGTTCCGCTGATAACAGTGATTACCCGCAAAGCTTATGGCGGTGCTTACATCGTTATGGGCTCAAAGCATTTAGGTGCAGATGTAAATCTTGCTTGGCCAACTGCACAAATTGCAGTTATGGGCGCCCAAGGTGCTGTAAATATTCTGCATCGTAAAGAGATTGCCGAAGCTAAAGATGTAGATAAAACTCGCAAAGAGTTAATCGATGACTACGAAGAGACCCTGTTGAATCCTTACATTGCTGCAGATCGCGGATTTATAGATGCGGTAATTGAACCTCAAGAAACTCGCCATCAAATCGTTAAGGCGCTAAATGCACTTCGAAACAAGCGAGTTGCACTTCCACCTCGTAAGCACGGAAATATTCCGCTTTAATGAATACTAAATTCACAATCCTAAATGGAACTCCAACAGCGAGCGAACTTGCAGCTTTAGAGAAAGCGCTTCCGACCCCTGTAGTTAAGAAAGTTGAAACTGCAAGTCTTTGGCGCAAATCTCAGATTCGCCAACCACTTCCTCGTAAGTGGGGTCAGAGCTTCTAATGTCAGAGTCAAGAAATGTGGTTTTAGCTTCGGCTTCACCATCTAGAAAACGTCTACTTGAAACGAGTGGAATTAGCGCTGAGATAATTGTTAGCGGCGTGGATGAAGAGGATCCAAAGTTAACTTCATTAGAACCTAAAGAGATGGTTATTGCACTTGCAATTCTCAAAGCCCATACCGTTGCGAAAATGGTTGGCACTGAGCATTTAGTTATTGGCTGCGACTCAACATTTGAATACAACGGTAAATCTTTTGGAAAACCGCTTACGCCAGATGTCGCTACTGCAAGATGTAAAGAGTTACGCGGAAACTTTGGATATTTACATACTGGGCATTGCATTATTGATACCAAGGCTGGGATAGAGATCAGCGATGTTTCGACATCAAAGGTCTATTTTGCCGATATGACTGATGGCGAAATCGCAGATTATGTAGCAAGTGGTGAACCATTAAATGTTGCTGGTGGATTTACTTTGGATGGGCTAAGCGCGCCATTCATCTCAAGGATTGAAGGCGATCCTTCAGGCATCATTGGTCTTTCACTGCCACTGCTCCGTAAAGCAGTTAATTCACTTGGCCTAACTTGGAATTCAATTTCAAAATTGGCGGTTAACGCATGAAAGCTGTACTGATTGCCAATCGTGGTGAAATCGCAGTTCGTGTTGCGCGCGCGGCACGTGATCATGGAATTAAATCAATCGCGATTTATTCAGATGAAGATCGAACTTCATTGCATGTAGCAACTGCTGACGAGGCTTACGCACTTCATGGTTTATCAGCTGCGGAGACATACTTAGACCAGAATAAGATTATTGAAATCGCTAAGAAATCTGGCGCTGATGCGGTGCACCCAGGATATGGGTTCTTATCCGAGAATGCTGACTTTGCAGATCTTGTAATTGCCGCAGGATTAATTTGGATTGGACCGCCACCAAGTGCAATTAGATTACTTGGCGATAAAGTTTCTGCAAGAAAAATAGCTGCTCAAGTTGGCGCACCTTTAGTTGCTGGAACTATCGATCCAGTTGATACGCCCGAAGAGATTGTCGCATTTGCGAAAGAGCATGGTCTTCCAGTTGCCATCAAAGCTGCACACGGTGGTGGTGGACGTGGGTTAAAGGTCGCACGCACAATTGAGGAAATTCCAGAACTTTTTGCATCTGCAGTTCGGGAAGCAATTACTGGTTTTGGTCGCGGTGAATGTTTTGTTGAGAGATATTTAGATAAACCTCGCCACGTTGAAACTCAAGTTTTAATCGATGCCAAAGGAAATGCAATTGTTGTTAGTACGCGCGATTGCTCACTCCAGCGTCGCCACCAGAAACTTGTAGAAGAAGCCCCTGCGCCATTTTTAAGTCAGGGTCAAATAGATCAGCTTTATGCATCAAGTAAAGCAATAATGAAAGAAGCTGGTTACGTTGGCGCCGGAACTTGCGAATTCCTAATTGGATCAGATGGAACTATTTCATTCTTGGAAGTAAATACCAGACTGCAAGTTGAGCACCCTGTCAGCGAAGAAGTAACAGGTTTAGATTTAGTTCGCGAACAATTTAGAATCGCAGATGGCCAGAGCATTAATCCAGTTGATCCAATTATTCGCGGTCACAGTATTGAATTTCGAATAAATGGTGAAGACCCAGGTAAGGGATTCCTTCCATCACTTGGAACAATTACAAAGTGGGAAGTTCCATCTGGTCCGGGCGTAAGAATTGATGCTGGCTTCGATCACGGCCACACAATTGGATCACACTTCGATTCACTTCTAGCAAAGTTAATTGTTACTGCTGCAACTCGTGAGGAAGCAATTGAACGAGCGCGTCGAGCTCTTCGTGAATTTGATATTGGTGGCCTCGCTACTGCCCTACCTTTCCATCGCGCGATTGTGGAAGACCCTAACTTCACTAAAGAATTTAAGGTTTACACCAGTTACATCGAGAATGAATTCAATAATGAAATCCCACCATTCTCATTTAAACAAGGAACTGCGGATTCAAGGGCTGCATCTCAGAAAATTATTGCGGAAGTTGATGGCCACAGATTCGAAGTACTACTTCACACACCTGAGCCAATCCAAAAACGTCACCGGGTTAAGAGCAATGCGATTACAGCACTGGCTGGCGACTCTCTCGAAAGCCCAATGCAAGGAACAGTCGTTAAAATCGTTAAATCAAATGGCGATAAAGTCGAAGTTGGGGATCTAATAGTTGTTCTAGAGGCCATGAAAATGGAGCAGCCATTAATTGCACATAAGGCCGGAACGATTGCAAAGATGCATGTAAATGTTGGTCAGACAGTTGCCAGCGGTGCGACCCTTTGTTTGATTGAAGATTAATTCTCAAGTGCTAGATTTGAGGCGTGAATTCAACGCTACTCGCAGATAAGAGCGAAGCATCTCTAAAGAGATTTCTAAATAATCTCTCTCCTGTTGATCAAGTTGGTGCAACCGCCCGCGTTGAAACCTTGGCAACTAGAAGTATCAAAGTTGAAAGTAAGAATTGGGCCATAGACCTTGCAATAAGAATGGTTGATTTAACAACACTTGAAGGCGCAGATACCCCAGAAAAAGTTAGAGCGCTATGTGCAAAAGGTGTTTATCCCGATCCGACAGATTTGACCGTGCCATCTGTGGGTGCGATTTGTGTCTACAACGACATGGTGAAGATTGCCCGCCAAGCACTTGATAATGGTGGTGGCAAGAACATTCCCGTTGCCGCAGTGGCAACTGCATTTCCATCCGGCCGCGCAAGTATTGAAGTTAAAATTCAAGATACAAAAGATGCCATTGCAAATGGTGCAAGTGAAATAGATATGGTGATTGATCGTGGTGCATTTCTTTCGGGAAATCTCGGTCTAGTTTTCGAGCAGATTGAAATTATCAAAGCCCTTTGTGGCGATAAGGCCCACTTAAAAGTTATTCTTGAAACTGGCGAACTTGTAACTCTAGATAATGTTCGAAAAGCATCATATTTAGCGATGCTGGCAGGCGCAGATTTCATTAAGACAAGCACTGGAAAAGTAACTCCAGCCGCAACCGCACCAGTGGTTTATGTGATGCTCGAGGCAGTCCGAGATTTCTACAAGATGACTGGCACTCGAATTGGTGTAAAACCTGCTGGCGGCATCCGCACAACCAAAGATGCGATAAAACAATTGGTTTTGGTAAATGAAGTAGCCGGACCAGAATGGCTCGATCCTGCGCTATTCCGGATTGGTGCAAGTGCGCTTTTGAATGATTTGCTCATGCAGCGTATGAAGATGCGCGATGGGTATTACGCTAGCCCTAATTACGTGACGTTAGATTAAAGAGAGTGAATGCAGAGATGACTAAATTCGAATATGCCCCAGCTCCAGAATCTGCCTCGCTTGTTGATATTAAATCTGAATATGGGCTATTTATAAATGGAAAATTTGTAGCACCAAAGTCAGGCAAGACATTCACGACAATTAATCCAGCAACTGAAGAAGTTCTTGCAAAAATCGCATATGCCGAACTCGCTGACGTGAACCTAGCGGTAACCGCTGCCCGTAACGCTTTCACAAAAACCTGGTCAAATCTGCCTGGATCGCAGCGTGGTAAATATCTCTTTAGAATTGCGCGAATTTTGCAAGAGCGCTCACGGGAATTTGCCGTCTTGGAAACTTTAGATAACGGAAAACCAATTCGCGAAACTAGAGATACAGATATTCCACTTGCAGCAGCACATTTCTTTTATCACGCAGGTTGGGCTGACAAACTTTCATATGCTGGTCTAGGTAGTAATCCAAAACCTTATGGTGTTGCCGCTCAGATAATTCCATGGAACTTTCCGATGCTTATGCTTGCATGGAAAATCGCACCAGCACTTGCAACAGGAAATACCGTCGTTCTAAAGCCAGCCGAAACAACTCCGCTTACAGCGCTGCTTTTTGCTGAAGTTTGCCAACAAGCCGGGCTTCCAGCAGGAGTTGTAAACATAGTTACTGGAGATGGCGCTACCGGATCACATTTAGTTAACCACCCAGGTGTAGACAAAGTTGCATTTACTGGTTCCACCGGAGTTGGTAAAGCAATAGCAAAAGCCATCGCTGGAACAAAGAAGAGTGCGACTTTAGAACTTGGCGGCAAAGGTGCAAATATAGTTTTTGAAGATGCGCCAATAGATGAGGCTGTAGAAGGAATCGTAAATGGGATTTTCTTCAACCAGGGTCACGTATGTTGTGCTGGTTCACGATTGCTTGTTCAAGAGAATATTGAAGATGAATTACTTGAAAAGTTGAAGAATAGAATTAGCCTAATTCGAGTTGGTAATCCAATGGATAAGAACACAGATTTAGGTGCAATCAATAGCAGCGCTCAACTTGCTCGCATCAAAGAGATAGCAGATTCTGGAGATATTGAAGGCGCGATGCGATGGAGTCCAAATTGCGTTCTGCCAAATAGTGGTTTCTGGTATCCCCCAACAATATTTACCGGCGTTTCACAGTCACATCGGATTGCACGTGAAGAAATCTTTGGACCAGTTCTATCTGTTCTAACTTTCCGCACACCTGCAGAAGCAATTGAGAAAGCGAATAACTCACCATATGGCCTATCCGCAGGCATCTGGAGCGATAAAGGTTCAAGAATTCTTTGGACTGCAAAGCGACTTCGA
Organism: Actinomycetota bacterium; assembly: GCA_009702205.1. Taxonomy (GTDB): domain Bacteria; phylum Actinomycetota; class Actinomycetes; order Nanopelagicales; family Nanopelagicaceae; genus AAA044-D11. Next base: position 6,667 of record WLIM01000050.1, read on the forward strand.
GCTGGAGTCATCTGGGCAAATACTTTTAATAAATTCGATCCAGCAAGTCCATTCGGTGGATATAAAGAATCTGGTTGGGGACGAGAAGGCGGACGACATGGTCTCGCTGGATACCTGAAGGGAGATAACTAAGATGCGTATCGATGTTATGAAAACCTATAAGTTATTTATCAATGGTAATTTCCCAAGAAGTGAATCAGGTCGAGTTTATGAAATCCTAGATTCCAAAGGAAAATTCCTAGCTAATCCATGCAATGGTTCAAGAAAAGATTTGCGTGAATCAGTTGTCGCAGCGCGCGCTGCCCATGGCGGATGGTCGAGTGCTACGGCATTTAATCGTGGTCAAGTTCTTTACCGAGTAGCTGAAATTATGCAAGGTCGTATCGACCAATTTGTTGCTGAGATAGTTGCCCAAGAAGGCGTAACACCAGCGGCTGCAAAAATTCAAGTTCAAACTGCTATCGATACTTGGGTTTGGTATGCCGGTTGGTGCGACAAGATTGATTCCATATCTGGATCAACCAATCCAGTATCTGGCCCATTTTACAATTTCTCAATTCCAGAAAGTCTTGGTGTTGTTGCCATTTTCGCAGACTCCAAACCATCACTTCTTAGCTTGGTCTCTGCCCTTGCTCCAGTAATTGCAACCGGAAATACTGCAGTTCTAATAGCAAGCCAAAAATATCCATTATGTGCAATCACACTTGCGGAATGTTTAGCAACAAGTGATGTACCAGCCGGAGTTGTAAATATTCTCACCGGAAAATCAGACCAATTTGTTACTTGGGTTGGCTCACACATGGAAATTGATGGCGTGGATGCTACTGGCCTTGGAAGTAAAGATTTAGCTGAGATTAAAGAGCTTGGTTCTGAGAACCTAAAGCGTGTCTACTCATTCGGGGATTCAAAATCTACAAAGCGGATGACTAGCTTTATGGAAGTTAAAACCGTCTGGCACACAGTCGGAATTTAAGAGTTACTTAACTAGCGCT
>WLIM01000051.1 GCA_009702205.1 Actinomycetota bacterium
AATTTTGTACCGGTGCGCTTTGTTATAGCGCTACGAAATTCTTCATCACAGTCGGAATCAAATCCGACTTCCAAAATCAGCTCTCCTGGTTCAAGAGCAAGACGTTCAACTATCAGATCTACCCCCATCGGGGTTCTTCCTCCTTTGCTGCATTAATAAATGTGAGATAGGTAATTCCAGGAGAGAAGTCCACCGAACCTTTGCCAATTGCGCAAGGGGAATTGTGGGATTGGGTGGAAAGTTCACGCCAATTTCGTGGAAAGATACAGCCATGAGCGCAAACGACCAGGCCCCAGACCATTTGATCGACCAGCTAGTGGACACCGATCCCCAAGAAACAGCAGAGTGGACCGAGTCGTTAGATGCCGTATTAAAGAATGCCGGACCAGTTCGTGCTCGCTACTTAATGCTTGCAATGTTGGACCGTGCCGGTGAAAACAATCTTGGTGTTCCAGCACTTCGCGCAACAGATTACATAAACTCAATTCCACCTAAGCAGGAACCTAACTTTCCAGGCGATGAAGCAATTGAACGTCGCATTCGTGCATTCATTCGTTGGAATGCTGCAGTTATGGTGCACCGTGCACAACGTCCGGGTATCGGAGTTGGTGGACACATCTCTACTTATGCATCATCGGCTTCACTTTACGAAGTTGGCTTTAACCATTTCTTCCGCGGAAAGAACCATCCTGGCGGTGGAGATCAAATTTTTTATCAAGGTCATGCAAGCCCAGGAATGTATGCACGAGCATTTCTTGAAGGTCGCTTAACTGAACATCAGATGGATGGCTTCCGCCAAGAACTTTCACATGAAGGTGGTGGACTTTCTTCTTACCCACATCCACGTTTGATGCCAGAGTTCTGGGAGTTCCCAACTGTTTCAATGGGACTTGGTCCAATCAATGCGATTTATCAAGCACGTTTTAACCGTTACCTAAATGGTCGTGGAATTAAAGATACAAGTGATCAAAATGTCTGGGCATTTCTCGGCGATGGCGAGTGCGATGAGCCTGAAACTCTTGGTGCAATCAGCCTTGCTGCGCGCGAAGGTTTAGATAACTTAACTTTTGTTATTAACTGCAACCTACAACGCCTTGATGGACCAGTTCGTGGAAATGGAAAGATTATTCAAGAACTTGAATCAATCTTCCGTGGCGCCGGCTGGAACGTAATCAAAGTTATTTGGGGTCGCGAGTGGGATGAACTACTTGCTAAAGATCGCGACGGCGCACTTGTTGAATTGATGACAAAGACAACTGATGGCGATTACCAAACATTCAAAGCTGAATCTGGCGCATATATTCGCGAACACTTCTTTGGCCGCGATCCACGCACTGCAGCAATGGTTGCAGATTGGTCAGATGAAAAGATTTGGGCGCTAAAACGTGGTGGACATGATTACCGCAAATTATTTGCTGCCTACAAGCAAGCTTCAGAACATAACGGTCGCCCAACAGTGATTCTTGCTAAGACCATTAAAGGCTGGACTCTTGGTTCGCACTTTGAAGCGCGCAACTCAACGCACCAGATGAAGAAGATGACGCACGAAGATCTTCTTGCATTCCGCGACACACTTCAGATTCCACTAACAGATGAACAAATCGATGCGAAAGCACCTCCTTATTACCATCCTGGTGTTGACTCCCCTGAATATAAATACATGATGGAGCGCCGAAATACTCTTGGTGGTTCAATGCCATCTCGACGCAAAGATTCTGCCCCGCTTGAACAACCACCACTTGAAACTTATGACTCAGTTATACGCGGTTCAGGACATCAAGAAGTTGCAACAACAATGGCTTTTGTTCGCCTACTAAAGGATTTGTTAAAAGATCCAGGTATTGGCAAGCACTTAGTTCCAATTATTCCGGATGAGGCTAGAACTTTTGGTATGGATTCTTTATTCCCATCACTAAAGATTTACTCACCACACGGTCAAAACTACACATCTGTGGACCGTGAATTGATGCTCTCTTACAAAGAATCTACTTCGGGCGTAATTCTCCACGAAGGTATCAATGAGGCAGGATCAACTGCATCATTTACTGCAGTCGGTACTTCTTACTCAACACACGATGTTCCAATGATTCCTATTTACATCTTCTATTCAATGTTTGGCTTCCAAAGAACTGGCGATGCATTCTGGGCTGCTGCAGATCAGATGGCTCGCGGATTTGTTCTTGGTGCAACTGCGGGACGAACAACGCTAAATGGCGAGGGCTTGCAACACGAAGATGGACATTCACATCTACTTGCTTCAACCAACCCTGCGATTGTTTGTTATGACCCAGCTTTCGGATACGAATTAGGACATATCGTTCGTGATGGCCTAAAGCGTATGTATGGTGAGAACAGCGAAAATATTTACTACTACCTAACCGTTTATAACGAGCCATATGTCCAACCAGCACAACCAGATAATTTGGATGTTGATGGACTACTTAAGGGAATTTATCTCTACTCCCCTGCAAGCCGTGGCAAGAAGAAGGTTCAATTACTAGCTTCTGGCGTTGCAATGAACTGGGCAGTTAAAGCACAGCAATTACTTGCAGATGATTGGGGCATTGCAGCAAGCGTCTGGTCAGTAACTTCCTGGAACGAATTGCGTCGCGATGGACTTGCAGTAGATCGCCATAACTTAATGAATCCAAGTGATAAGAAGTCTGCTTACATCACTAAGAAATTGCAGGGCCAAGATGGTCCAGTAATTGCGGTAAGTGATTTCATGCGCGCAGTTCAAGATCAAATTGCGCCGTGGGTTGAACAAGATTTCTACTCACTAGGAACAGATGGCTTTGGACTTTCAGATACCCGTGGTGCGCTACGTCGTCACTTCAAAGTCGATGCTGAATCCATCGTTGTTGCCGCGCTTTCAAGACTTGCAGAAGCTGGCGAAGTTAAGGCCAAAGTTGTTCAAGAAGCTCTTAATAAGTATCGCTTAAATGACATCAGCGCTGCAGACCCAGGTAACACTGAAGGTTCTGGCTGATTAATTAATCGCCTGCTTTGCGACCGAGATGTGAGAACCTTGAAGTCGCAAGCAACATAAGTGCAGGAATTAAGAGCGCAATAGTTACTGAAGTCGCTTGTGCTACCCATGCGATTGCTACTTTTACTAAGAAAGTCGCAATCGTCTGACTCAGACCAATTTGAGCAACAACTACGCTGCTTGGAAGTGAAGATTTTCTAAATGCGATTCCAAAGAGCGTCGGCGCAAGAATTGATGATCCAAATCCTGCTAGTGCGAAGCCAATTAAAGAAGTTATAAATCCGAGTACTCGATTCGTACTTCCGATCCAGGTGCCAAGTGAGATAAATGTCGCGAACCCTAGGCCGCCAAATACCGGCAGCTTTGCAATTAGTTCGCTCTCACTCCACTTAGATGCCAACCATCTTGCGTTAAATCTAAAGATAATCATTGCGCCAATGAAAACTGCGTAGCCATAAATACTTAAAGAGGGGCTCATTCGCAAGGTGTCTTTGGCATAGATTGCCGACCAGTCTTGAGTTGAGAATTCAGTCTGCATTGCAAGAACCATCGCGACAACGACTATGGGCTGGAATTTAAAAGTCTTTGCGATCCCTTTAATAGAGAGGCCAGAAAAAGCATCTGCCTCTTCATTTTTATCGATGAAATATGGTGTTGATTTCACAATCCCATACATAGTTAAAACCCACATCACGAAAACGATTACATCTATGTGCCAAGCGAGCGTTACATATGGCGTTATAACAATTGCGAGCAGAGACGTTAAGAGTGCGCCAAGACTCCAAAGTCCGTGCAGCCTTGGAAGAATCAACTCTCCTACTTCATCCTGGCGGTGAATTGCTTGGGCATTGTTGGCGATATGAAATGAGGTCCAAGAAAATGCAATGAGGATATTTATTACAAGCCAATAAGTTGGATTATGTAAATGTGGAACTAAACCAAGGCCGCCAAAGAGTCCTGTTGCACCGAACATCACAATTGGTTTTACGCCAAAGTTATGTACCCAATGGCCTACCAAGATGAATGCAACAACGCTTCCCACAGCGCCGAGACTTAGAAATGTTCCGAAGGTCCCGTTATTAATGCCCAGTTGATCTCGTATCTCTGGAAACCTTGTAGCTGTGGCCATTGCCCCGATACCAAAAGGAAGAAAGAGAAAACTAAGGGCGCGGCGTTCAATCTTAGAGAATTTAGATTTCAATAGAGCGCACTCGCAAGTTCTTTTCGGGCCGAAATTAAATCTGGATCTGATGGATCTACTAAAGCAAAAAGAATAAGTAGATGTTCGCGTGCAGATTTCTTTTCGTCGCCTTGATTAGACTTAATAAAATTGATTAGGCGATCAAATGCTTGCTTGTTTAAACCGCTTGCTATCTCAACATCTGCTGCCATTAATTGAATTGAAATCTCATTTGGATTTGCAGCGGCAAGTGTCATAACTTCTTTTGGATCTAAATCCTTCACTCTAATAATTAGCTCAGTCTGGGCTAAGCCAAGTTTTGCTAAATTATCGCCAGGCTTACGGGCCAGCCACTTCTCATAATGTGTTTTGGCTTCTGCCAAATCACCTTTCTCCATAGCTTCCATCGCTGCAATCTCTTCGGGTTCCATAGGAACTTCGATTGCCTCTGATTTTTCAAGCGCTTGTCCTACTCCACGTTCGGCAGCAAGACCGACAACTTTATCAATTACTAGTCTTATCTGTTCAGGCGTAGGCACCGCTTCAAATAGCGGAACCATCTGTTCTTGAATTATCGCAATCGCAATCGGAACAGATTGAATTTGAAGTGCCTTGGAAACTTCAACTTCCACATCAACATTTACTGTGCCAAGAATCCAAGCCGGTTCACCGTTTTCGAGAAGATCAGCCTCTTGGTATGTACCCATCACTTCAAGAAGAGAGGTGGCTTGTGCACTCCTTGGCGACCAGCAAATAAGTATTACAACTTTCTGATTTGATGCAGGAAGAATTTCACTAATTAAATTGGCTTGGGTGACTGTAGTGCCAGGGGTTTGAACTGGCGGAGTAGCTGGTTTACCAAGTGAACTTAGGTCGACGGCACTAGCAAAATTCTTTGGTAGTGGTGGCAAACTCATGTCGCCATACTACATAAAACTAGTGCTATTTATTTTGAAGGTGGCTCGTGAATTCCCGGAACAGTTACACCGACATACGTTCTAAAGGGCAGGATATTTTCAATGTAATCCTTCGTTGCAAAATCCAGACCTAAGTCATGCCCAGCTTGTTCTCCGAGATACCAACGGTGCTCCAATATTTCATGGAACATCTGCGTCTGTTCTACACGATCTGAAAGTTCTTTTGGAACCTGGTTCATTACATGGTGATAGGTGTCACGAAGCCATCGGCGTGCACTGTCATGAATCGGTGGTTTAGGAGTTGCTTCACGACCGCGGAAGCGATCGAATGATGCAAGTAAACGTTTAGCTTGTAACTCTTCAGCGTGGATTCCAAGTAATTCGAGCAAGCGATTTTGGTGATAACCAGCCGCTACCAATTTGGGTTGGAACTTTAATTCACCTTTGTCGCCATTAATTGAAACTTCTACCTCTTCAACTGCAAAACCTAAATCTTGCAATTGGCGCATTGCACCTTCTACTGCGTGGCGATCATTTGGATCAAGAATTTGTGGTTCGCGAAGGGCTTTCCAAAGTCTGCGATAACGTTTAATAACGCCTTCACTTGCTCGCACTGGATCCATATCGGCATGTAAAACTCCTGCTATTTTCAAATCCTCTAGTTCAGCAGCAACGTTAAATAGCGAGATTTCTAAATCGTGTTCACGTTGGCCGTCGGTTAGTCGTGTTTGAAATTCACCGGTTTCAGCATCTACTAGATAGGCAGCAAATTGATCAGCGTCGCGACGGAACAAGGTATTTGATAACGAGCAATCGCCCCACCAAAACCCGAGTAAGTGAAGTCGCACTAAAAGAAGTGCAAGTGCGTTGGCCATATTTGTAATCTCGTGTGGTGTTATTTGGGCACTCAAAATAACGCGATAAGGAAGAGAGAATGGAAGATAGTGCGTAACTAAAGCTGCTGGGAGTTCGTTTCCATCATCATCTCTTCTATTTTCAATAACTGCTACTGGTTCTACGCAGGGAGCTTCACGGCTATTTAATTCGCGCAGCAAGGCATATTCCCGATTTGCGAATTCGGGGACTGTTTCTTTTATGGCATAAATTTGGGAGTTGGCACTTTCATTAGCTTTAACAAGACGAACGATATGTCGGGAAATACCACGCATATCTGTGAGTGAGGCATCTTCTGGCCAAACTTCCAATGGTTTTGCCCATGGCAGACGGGCAAGGGCAGACATCTCTTCTGCCAGTCCAGTTATTCGTAAGTCAGCCACGGGGCTATTCTCTCCTATTTTGTGTTACCGCGCCGTTAAAATAAGGTCATGGCAAAGTTAAAACCAATATTAAAGCGACCAACTCTCACCAGAAAAAAGAAAACTGTTGCTGTTGAGGATTTCGGAACTATGGGTGAGCCCTTAAACCATTCGCATCCCTTCTATTTTGGTTTTCTTGCCGCCGCTGGCGCCATCATTGCCATCACCTTGCTTCGCGCATTGGCCTCTGCAAGCCAGGTCTTCGTCCTTATTATTATTTCGCTCTTCTTTGCAATGGGTCTAAACCCTGCAGTTTTATTTATTGAACGACGCGGACTTAGTAGATCAAAAGCGGTAGCCATAACAGTTGCCTGCGTTGTTGCCTTTGTTGGACTATTTATCTGGGTCGCAGCTCCCCTAATAATCGATCAAGTAAATGCCTTGATTCATAATGCACCACAGCTGATATCTGATCTTAAGAACAATTCAACTATTAATGATTTAAATACCAATTACGGAATCATTGACACGATTCAGAGCAAAGTGCAATCAACAATTAAAGATGGAAAATTTGTAATCGGTGCTTTTGGCGGAGTCATTGGTGTTGGTAAAGCAGTAATTTCTGGAGCACTTTCGGCGCTGACTATTTTGGTGTTGACTCTCTATTTCTTAGCTGCGCTTCCTACTGTTACGCAAGATGCCTACCGATTAGTTCCAGCTAGTCGCCGTGAACGCGTTGCGAAGATAAGTGATGCAATTATTTTTAGAGTTGGCGCCTTCGTTGGTGGCCAAATAACTATCTCATTCTTTGCAAGTATTTTTATCTTTATTTTGGGTCTTGTCCTTGATCTTCCATATAAGTCAGCCCTTGCTCTAGTTGTATTTGTCTGCGGTCTGATCCCATTAATCGGACACTTCATTGGAATGACAATTGTTACTTTGATTGCACTTACAGATTCACCACTGATTGCGGCTATCGCCTTAGCTTCTTACATTATCTACGTGCAATTTGAGAATTATGTTTTAACTCCAAAGGTAATGAAACGTTCTCTCTCAATACCTGGACTTGTAACTATCATTGCGGCACTTATTGGAACATCACTTCTTGGCCTAGTTGGCGGAATTCTTGCAGTTCCTATTGCTGCTGCAGTCTTGTTAATTCTTGATGAAGTTGTATATCCAAAGGCGGATAAGAGTTAAATTTCCGTTGGAAG
>WLIM01000052.1 GCA_009702205.1 Actinomycetota bacterium
GTTTTTCATCTTACTTTTTACTGCTTCCTAGTGAGCTGGGGTACCAGGACTCGAACCTAGACTTACTGAACCAGAATCAGCAGGGCTGCCAATTACCCCATACCCCAAAATAATTTCAATTTCTTCGGCCAAAGGATACCCGATTACTTTATTGAAGCTGCAATCCGCTCAAGGCTTCGAGTGCGACCAAGGAGTTCCATAGATTCAAATAATGGCGGTGAAATATGGCTTCCAGTCACTGCGATTCGAACTGCGCCAAAAGCGATACGGGGCTTTAATCCAAGCTCCTCAATTAGCGCACTCTTTAAGGCCACATGAATTGCTTCATGATCCCAATTTTCAAGCTTTGAAAGCACTTCGCTCACTTTTCGTAGAACTACTTGAGATTGTTCATCTTGAATCTTAGGAAGCTCCTCACTATCAACTGCGAAGTTAGCAACGAAGAGGAATTTGAGCATCTGTGAAACTTCAGCCAAGGTAGCAATGCGTTCTTGAATAATTGGCAAGGCACTAGAAACCACTTCTAGCTCTTCGGGCGTTCCAGTTATGACGCCATCTTTAATCAGGAATGGGGTGGTGCGCTTTAGTAATTCTTCAATTGTTAGTTCGCGAATTTTGTCGCCATTGATTGCTTCAAGCTTCTTCATATCAAATCTCGCAGGGCTTGAATGAACGCGTTCTACAGTAAAGAGCTCAGTCAACTCTTTCATAGTTACATTCTCGCGATCATCGCCAGGTGACCAACCAAGCAGAGCTAAATAGTTGCAGATAGCTTCAGGCAAGAAGCCGCGTTCACGATACCAAGCAATTGATACTTCACCATTTCGCTTTGAAAGTTTCGCATTGTCTTGCCCCATAACGAATGGCAGGTGGGCAAAAGTTGGGTAATCCGATTCACCGACTCCCATGGCTTGATAAACCCGAATTTGGCGAGGGGTAGATGAAAGTAAATCTTCGCCGCGCAATACATGGGTAACTTTCATCATTATGTCATCTACTGCAACAGCCAATGTGTAAAGGGGTGAACCATCACCACGAACTAATACAAAATCTGGAACAAAGTTATGATCGAAAGTTACATCTCCGCGAATAGAATCTGTAAAAGTTGTTGAACCATCTGGCATACGCATACGCAAGACTGGCAATCTGCCTTCGCTCTTGTATCTAGCTAAATCTTCTGCACTAATTGTTCGACATTTGCCGTCATAACCAGGCGCAACATTTGCTGCCTTCTGTGCTTCACGGCGTGCTTCAAGTTCTTCTGAAGAGCAGTAACAATGATAGGCATCGCCTTGAGCAAGAAATTTTGCAGCCCACTGCGCATAAATATCTAAACGTTGGCTCTGCAAATATGGACCATATGGTCCGCCTACTTCAGGACCTTCATCCCAATTCAAACCCAACCATTTCAAAGTGTCTTGTGCGGCTTTTATATATTCATCGGTTACGCGTTCGCGATCAGTATCTTCTATTCTAAAAATAAATTGGCCACCAGTGTGACGGGCATAAGCCCAATCAAAGAGCGCAGTTCGAATATTTCCAACGTGCAGATCCCCCGTTGGAGATGGTGCGAAGCGAACGCGGACAGGTTTGTTGGCAGTATTAGTTGGCACGAGGCGATACCTTATTAGAAAGTGAGCCAATTCCCTCAATCGTCACAACAACCTCGGCTCCTGCAGGCATTGGTCCAATTCCAGCGGGCGTTCCGGTCAGAATTACATCACCTGGAAGAAGCGTCATCACTGAAGAGACAAATTGGATTATTTCTGGAATCTTGAAGTTCATTGATGAGAGCGGCTCTGACTGCTTTATTTCACCATTTAGCGTTGTGATGATTTTCTGTGATCCAGGTTCAAATTCTGTTTCAATCCAAGGACCAAGTGGACAGAATGTGTCAAAACCTTTAGCCCGATTCCATTGACCATCTACTTTCTGCAAATCTCGAGCAGTAACATCATTAGCAATTGTGTAACCAAAAATTACATCTGAAACTTTCTCCGCAGGAACATCTTTACAGATTCGACTTATAACTATTGCTAGTTCACCTTCAAAATCGACACGTTCACTCATGCGTGGCCATTGGATTGTGTCATTTGGACCTATGACTGAAGTGTTCGGTTTCAAGAAAATTACTGGCACCTTTGGAACATCAGAACCCATCTCGGCCGCATGATCTGCATAGTTCTTTCCAACGCAAACAACTTTGCTCCGCGGAATAACAGGGGCTAGCAATCGAACGTCGGCTAGAGCTACCTTCGATTCCGTTGGAACTATTCCAGAATAAATTGGATCGCCACGTAGAACTAAAATTTGATCTTGTTCATTTAGGACTCCGAAAAGTGGATCACTTCCCAGGCCCGCGCTTGAATTTGGGGAAAATCTTACGATTCGCATGTCGCGATTCTACCTTCTGATACTTGCTCAGAGCGAAAGCAGTTCATCCTTATCGCTTGCGAAATAAATATTGGCCGTTGAATCTTCGCCATTTATAACTGAAATGCTTGTTTGTGCTGGCTTTTCACCGCAAATAACAATCGCTTCGATGCCATTAATTGAACTTGCTTTTGCCACAACCAAAACTGCAAGTAGCGCATCAACTTGAAGTGCCCCGCTTTTTACTGGAATCGCGACGTAAGTTCGTCCGGTGTTATCTCGAAGCGCGGCAGCAGAGTTTGAATTGCTACGTGCCATCGTCGCTTTTGCAAGTGTAAGTAACTTTAAATCTTCGGGATTACTGCTCAAGAACGCTCTCCCCTTCTTCGATAATTCTTTCGGCTAAAACTGTCGCAATTCTATGGCGACGCCCCACTGGGCGTTCTGCAGTTAACTTCACGCCAGCTACTGAAATCGTGCTGCCTGGAATTGGCACACGACCCAGAGTTTTAGCAAGTAGACCGCCGATGCTGTCCACATCTTCACGATCGGATTCTGGTATTTCAATTTTAAAATTTTGTGCGAAATCCTCGATGTGAAGTCTTGCTGAAAGTCGTGCACTATTTTCAGAGAGCCATTCAATTTCTAACTCGTCATCATCATATTCATCTGCAATTTCGCCAACAATTTCTTCAAGAATATCTTCAATAGTGATCAGTCCTGCGGTGCCACCGTACTCATCAACCACAACTGCCATATGGATTTGATCGCGCTGCATCTCTTTTAATAATTCAGCTGCGGTCTTTGTTTCTGGCACAAAAGTCGCTTTTCGAATATGTTCAACCACATTCTCAGTCTGTTCGGATTCGCGATGTTCATGTGTACGACGTGCCAAATCTTTCACATATGCAATACCGATTACATTGTCTAGATTCTCATCAATCACTGGAATACGAGTGAATCCAGAACGAAGAGCGAGTGAGAGCCCTTGGCGAAGAGTTTTATTTCCTTCAATCCAGACCATATCGGTTCTTGGAACCATTAATTCCCGAACTAAGGTATCCCCCAATTCAAAAACGGATTGGATCATTTCGCGCTCTGATTCTTCTACAAGTCCATGTTGACTCGCTTGATCGACAGCTTCGCGCAACTCTTCTTCATTTGAAAATTGTCCGGCACGCAATTTAAAGCCTGCCTTGCGCAGAGTTGTTACAAGTGAGTTGGGAAGGATCGCGATAACTCTCGCAAAATCTAAGTTGTGGGTCTTGCCAAAGGTGCGCCCAATATAAAAACCTATGACTAGCCAGATAATCCCATCGAGTAAGAACTTCAGGGTCTTCATCTTTGATTACGCCAATCCGCTAGGGTTTTATCTTGTAGATCAAACATAACTTTATGTTCGTCAGGTTGAACGTGATCGAATCCCAGCAAGTGTAGAACGCCATGAACTGTAAGCAAAGAAATCTCATCAGCTACCGAATGAGTTGTCGCTTGCTTAGCTGCGAATTGTGGGCAAATAACGATATCGCCAACAATTCCAGGTCCATCACTTGCCGAAAATGGTTTCATCTCATCCATCGGAAACGAGAGCACATCTGTTGGTCCAGGTAAATCCATCCACTGCACGTGCAATTTAGTAATTTCATCCTCATCAACCAGAGTTATTCCAAGATCAGAATCTGGATGGATTCCCATTTTGTCTAAGGTAAACGCAGCTACTTCAACAATTTCATCTTCATTGCATGCAGCTCCGCTGTTATTAGCAATTTCTATTCCCATGGGAATTAGCGATCACCGCTTCCAGATCTAATTGATCTAGTTACATTTGGTGGAATAACTTTTCCAGCATCATGGCGGCCGTAGGCATTAACGATTTCGCCGACAAGACGATTTCGAACAACATCTTCCGAATCAAGGGCAATAAAAGATATGTCATCTACGCCATCAAGAATTTCGTGAACAATCTTTAACCCTGATTGCGCTCCATGCGGCAAATCGACCTGTGTTGTATCGCCAGTGATAACCATCTTTGAACCAAAGCCCAGGCGAGTTAAGAACATCTTCATCTGTTCGGCAGAAGTATTCTGCGCTTCATCGAGAATAATAAAAGCATCATTGAGTGTGCGCCCACGCATATAGGCCAACGGGGCAATTTCAATAATTCCAGATTGCATTAATCGTGGAATTGAATCTTGATCAATCATGTCGTGTAGGGCATCAAATAGCGGTCTTAAATATGGATCAATCTTCTCCTGCAGCGTTCCTGGTAAAAATCCAAGACGTTCTCCTGCTTCAACCGCAGGTCTTGTGAGAATAATTCGATTTACTTGTTTAGATTGCAGGGCTTGAATTGCCTTAGCCATTGCTAAGTATGTCTTACCTGTTCCTGCAGGGCCAACGCCAAAAGTGATTGTGTTCTCGTCTATAGCCTCGACGTAACGCTTTTGATTAGCAGTCTTTGGGCGAATAGTTTTTCCGCGATTGCTCAAAATGTTTAGTGATAAAACTTCTGCTGGATGATCAGCAGGTTCGTGATTGAACATCTCTATCGATCTCAAAATTGCGTCGCTATTTAGATTCTGACCGGCACGTAGTAGAACCAAGAGTTCGCGAACTAAAGCTTCAAATTTTGTAATTTGGGCGAGATCGCCGCCAGCAAAAATTTCATTGCCGCGAACAGTTATTGAAATATCAGGGAAAGTTTTTTCAAAGATTCGCAGGTGTGCATCTTGGGCACCGACAAGTGCGACCATCGGAATGGCTGTTGGCACTGTTATAAGTGCGGTTTTATTCGAATCCATTAGGCGAAATCCTACTTTTAACCTGGTGGCCAGGCGAACTGACGGCCACCTAAAAGATGAAGGTGAGCGTGGAAAACGCTCTGCCCAGCGCTAGCCCCGGTATTAAAGACGCTTCTATAACCATCCAACTCGCGTTGTGCGGCAATGCTTGCGGCAGCATTGTGCATCTCGGCTGAAATCTCTGGTGCATTGGATGCAAGCTCCGCAGCATTTTCAAAATGCTTTTTTGGAATTATTAATACGTGTGTCGGTGCTTGTGGCGAAATATCATTTATCGCAAAAACTTCATCGCCTTCAAATACGAAATCAACTGGAATTTCGCCTGTGGCCATTTTGCAGAACAAGCAACTCATTTCGAAATCACCATCTCCCAATCAAAGCAGATACTGCACTCAAAGCGGCGCCACCAGCATGGGCGCTTCGGAAAACTTCTGGCCCAAGGCCCACAATATGAGCACCAGCGCTTTGGAGTATTCCTAATTCGCTATCAGTTATTCCGCCTTCAGGACCGATCACAATAATTATCTCGGATAAGCCAGCGAAATCCTTAGTTACTACTTCTGACAATTTTCTAGTTGCTGATTCATGCATCACGAGGATTGCACCAGTTTCACTTTCGATTTCAAGTAATTCCGAAAGTGAGAGCTCTTCAATTATTTCTGGAACTCTAAATCTACGAGATTGCTTTGTCGCAGCTATCGCTGCGCTCTGCCATTTGGAAAGTGAATCTTTCTGCCATTTAGAAATGCTGCGATCGGCCTGCCAAGGAATTATTAAATCAACGCCAGATTCAACCAAGATTTCAATTGCTTCTTTAACTCGATCTGATTTAGGAAGTCCCTGGACAACTACAAGTTTTGGCGACTTGATACTTTGATATCCGCGCTCTAAGACCTGGGCCGAAAGTGACTTCTTATCTATTTTAGAAACAGTGGCGCGAACCCAATTGCCATCTCCATCTGAAACTAAAATTTCCTCACCGATTTTGACTCGCAATACTTTGATGGCGTGATGAGCCTCATCGCCAGCGACTTCTACAGTTTGGGAATCGCTAAGTTTTTCAACTAAAAACAGCGTCAACATTTAACGATTAAACGCATCTCTAAAGCGACCGAAGAAACCCGCAGAGTGCTGGTTTGCCCGAGTATGAATTTCAACATCTTCCCCGCTCTCGCCGCGAGCCTTAGCTAAGGATTTCAAAAGTTCTTCTTGTTCTTTATTTAATTTAGTTGGAGTGCTCACTTCAACGTGCACAATTAAGTCGCCACGACCATGTCCGCGTAATTTATTCATACCAAGATCTTTTACGACAACAGTTCCGCCGCTTACAAATCCAGGTTTAATAGTTATCTCTTGTGGGCCATCTAAAGTATCTATTTGAACTTTGCAGCCAAGTGCGGCAGAAGTCATTGGAATAATTATTGAGATATGAAGATTATTTCCATCTCGTACTAGGAATTCATGTGGGGCTTCAATAATTTCAACATATAAATCTCCAGCTGGGCCACCGCCAGGTCCTACTTCACCAGCACCACTCATCTGAATTCGATTTCCAGTTTCAACACCAGCAGGAATCTTTATAGGAATAACTTTTCTAGATCTCACACGGCCATCGCCTGCGCATTCACCACATGGATCTGAAATCACGCTGCCATAACCTTGGCAAGCAGCACATGGACGACTTGTCATAACTTGGCCAATAATTGAACGAGTTACTTGTTGGGTCTCACCGCGACCCTTACAAATTCCACACATATTTGGTTTAGTGCCGTTGGCACAACCAGAGCCAGCACATTTCTCACAACTAACAGCAGTTTCAAGATTTAGTTCACGTTCCGCACCGAAACATGCTTCTGCTAAATCTAATTCGACTCTAATGAGTGCATCTTGCCCGGCACGCATTCGCGCTCTTGGCCCACGATTAGAAGAACCACCGCCAAAGAAAGCATCCATAATGTCGCCGAAGCCAAAGTTTTGGCCGCCACTAAATTGTGAAAACGGATCCCCACCTAAGTCGTAGCGTTGACGCTTTTCTGGATCGCTTAATATCTCGTAAGCAGTTGTTATCTCTTTAAATTTTTCCGATGCATTTGGATCGGGATTTACATCAGGATGATATTCCCGGGCTAGTTTGCGATAAACCTTCTTAATTTCATCGAAAGAGGAGTCGCGATCAACGCCAAGGGTTGCGTAGTAATCAGCCATCTACGCCTTATCCCCTAAGAAATGTCCGATGTAACGCGCAACAGTATTTACGGCAGCCATAGAGCTGGCGTAATCCATTCGCGTTGGCCCCAAAATGCCAAGTGCACCGTGATTAGCACTTCCAGTTCCATAACTCATTGAAA
>WLIM01000053.1 GCA_009702205.1 Actinomycetota bacterium
AGATAAAGGTTTTGATGGCAATTCCTGCGGGGTATCGCTATCAATTGGTCAGCAATCAAGTGACATCGCACAAGGTGTTGATTCAGCGTTCGAAAAGCGAGTCTCCTCATCAGTTGATCCGCTTGACTTACAAGGCGCCGGTGACCAAGGTTTGATGTTCGGATACGCGTGCGATGACACTCCCGAATTGATGCCGCTTCCGATATCACTTGCCCACAAACTTTCATTACAACTATCTTCAATTCGCAAAGCCGGGGCCGTTGATTACCTGCGTCCCGATGGAAAAACTCAAGTAACAATTGAATATAACGGAGATAAAGCGGTAGCGCTAAACACGATTGTTATCTCTACTCAACATGCACCACATGTGGATCTGGAGAAGACACTTACACCAGATTTGAAGAAACTTGTTATTGATCCAATTATTTCTGGACTAAATATTGATACTTCTGATGTTCGAATATTGATAAATCCGACTGGCCGCTTTGTTATTGGTGGACCAATGGGGGATGCCGGTTTAACTGGTCGCAAAATTATCGTTGACACTTACGGAGGAATGGCACGCCATGGAGGTGGTGCCTTTTCAGGTAAGGATCCATCTAAAGTTGATAGGAGCGCAGCCTATGCGATGCGCTGGATTGCAAAGAATGTCGTTGCTGCTGGTCTTGCCACAAGATGTGAAGTTCAAGTTGCATATGCAATTGGAAAAGCCCAACCTGTTGGACTTTTCATTGAAACTTTCGGTACTGAAAAAGTATCTCCTGAACGCATCTCTGATGCGGTACTTGCGACCTTCGATTTACGTCCAGCTGCAATAATCAAAGACTTAAATTTACTTCGACCAATCTATTCTGCGACAGCGTCTTATGGGCACTTCGGTCGAGAGCTTCCCGACTTCACTTGGGAGAAGACTGATCGCGCTGCTGCTCTCAAAGAAGCCGCATCACGGTAATCTCTCGTGGCTGATGTAAAGCCACTGCGTTTAAAGACGCAACGGGTAGCTAGCAAAGTTGAGATTGCACAACACTCTCCAATTGCCCAAGTCTGTGTTGATACTGGAATTTTCCATCTGCAAAATCAATTCGACTATCTAATTCCAGAGACGATCTCAGAGCAACTAGTGCCAGGGGTTCTAGTTAAAGTTCCATTCGGTGCCTCGCAGCAACTTGGCTATGTTGTTAGTCGCGGCTCCGGTGAAATCGCGCAATCTAAACTGAAAACAATTACTAAGTTAGTTTCACCAATTCCATTGTTCACTGAAGAATTGCTGGAGAATATCGATGCAGTTTGTGAGCGTTATGCATGCAAGCCTTGGGATTTGGTAAAGAGTGCAATTCCACCAAGGGTTGGAGCAGTAGAAAAGGCTTTTTTGGAACGTGCACCTAAAGAGGTTGCGCCAACTTCCTTTGCGTTGAAACATCGCCTACTAATAGTGAACAGTCTTTTTGAGCTAAGAAATGAGATTGAAGTCCTCTTAAAATCATTGAATAAGTCAGAACAGTTGTTGGTGTTACTTCCTGATGAGCGTGATTTGGCACAACTTCTCTCTCTGATTTTTACGGAGCAACCTTTAGTTCTCTCATCAACTCTTGAGAAATCTGAGCGCTATGAAAATTACCTTAAGGCAAGGTTCGATCTTCCAAAATTGATATTCGGCAATAGGAGTGCTGTCTTTACTCCACTTGCCCCAAACTCGAAAATCCTAATTTTCAACGATGGCGATGAATCAATGTATGAACGGCGCCATCCAGGATGGAATGTGAGAGATGTTGCGCTGCTTCGTAGCTCTGATTTCTCAATTATCTTTGCCGGTGCTTCGCCATCACTAGAGGTTGCGAGACTTGCAAAACTTGGCTGGATCGAAACTAGTGCTAAACGTAGTATCGCAACAAAAAATAGAAGTAAGTTTGTGTTTTCCGATTCTCGGGAGAGCGACATCGGAGTAATTAAGGCAGGAATCAAAGAGGGTAACGTTCTAGTATCGATGGCAGAGACAGGTTATGTGAATGCTATTGCCTGCCAAAAATGTCGCAATCAGGCAAAGTGTGATTGTGGTGGCAAACTCTACATTCCAACAAAATCAAGTGTTCCTATTTGCACGCTCTGTGAATCCAAATTCGCTTCATGGAAATGCACATGGTGTTCTGGCGATCAAATGCGAGCAATTAGTCGTGGTTCATCTCGTTATGTTGAAGAGATTTCGAAAGCCGTTCCAGGAGTCCGCGTTCTTTTAAGTAAAGGCGGATCAAGGATTGATATCTTGCCGAAAACAGCAGAAAATCTCTTGGTAATCTCCTCATACGGCTGCGAGCCGATCGGGCAATATTCGGCTGTTGTTCTACATTCTCTTGAGAATTTAACTAATAGAATTGAATTACGTAGTCTCGAAAATATTCGCAGAATCCTATTTGAGAATATCGGAAAAGTTTCTGTACAAAATAGCGCTTCGGTATTTGTGGATTTGCTCACGGCAAATCCAATTTCCCAGGGGCTTATCCGCAACGATGCAATTAGTCTTTGCGAATTAGAGTTAGAAGATCGAAAAAGTTCAGGTCTTCCACCATTTACGCGTGTGGCTACTATCTCGGGGGAGAGCGCTGCAATTCGAGCGTTGGCCAATCAATTGAATGACAATGAGCTATTTACCGGCACATCTGGTTTAACGACTAACGCTACAGGGCAATCGAAACTAGTTCTTCGAGCTCCTATTGATAAGTCAGAGCAGTTTTCACTTTTTTTCAGAGACCTGGCGAGATATCGAAGTTTGAAGGGGCTTACACCGCTCTCGATTCGTATAGATCCATTTTCTATTTAGGCAATTCAATATCTAGACATTAGAATTGCGCTATGTCTGTCCAACCAATTCGCTTCTTTGGCGATCCTGTTTTAACGACACCGGCTGGGCTTGTAACAACATTTGATAAAGAGTTGCGGACTTTAGTTTCTGATTTAACAGACACTATGCATGATGCTCCAGGAGCTGGTCTAGCAGCCCCTCAAATTGGAGTCTCACTGCAAGTATTTGTTTGGGACATTGAGGAGGGCTCTGGACATTTGATTAATCCAACTCTCGATCTATCTTCCGATTTACAAGATGGAGAAGAAGGTTGCCTGAGCTTTCCAGGTCTGACTTATGAAACGCCCCGCGCCTTTCGCGCAGTCGCAAAAGGTTTCAACATGCACGGAGAACCCATAACTATTGAGGGGACAGAACTATTGGCCCGAGTTCTTCAACATGAGACCGATCACTTAAATGGCATTGTCTTTATCGATCGGTTGATTGCAGAAGAGCGCAAGAAGGCGATGGCTGATATCCGTAACTCTGATTGGTTTAATGAAGCTAAAGAACTCGGAAGTACACCTACTTTTAAAATAAGTCCACATTCAACGAATGGCAAGGCAATATAGAGTGCAACTATCAGTAGCGAGTTCATCTTTAGTATCTCTTCCCATTATTGAAGCGATATTAGAATCTGATCATGTGATTGGTTCAATCATCACAAATCCAGATAAACCTACTGGCAGAGGCAAAAAAATTGAGCCCAACGATCTCGCCAAATGGGCAGAGGCTAAAGGTCTCCCATTAGCTAAACCTGGCGATACTTCAGAGTTAAACCGTCACTTACTCGACGTGCAACCGCAGTTGATAGTAACTGTGGCCTATGGTCGGCTTATTCCGGTTGAACTTCTTCACGGTCCTAGATTTGGTTGGATCAACTTACATTTCTCGGTACTTCCTAAATTGCGAGGCGCCGCACCAGTGCAGTGGGCAATTCTAAATGGCGATAGAACAACCGGCTACACAATTTTCAAATTGGATAAGGGAATGGATACTGGCCCGGTATATCTCTCGAAAGAGGTAAATATCGGCGAAAGCGACACAACTCCAATTCTGTTAGAGAAACTAGGACGTTTGGCTGCGCCAGATTTACTTGATGTTATTTCGACTATAGGAAAAACAAGAGCGACACCACAACCACTTTCAGGAGTGAGCCTAGCGCCGAAGATAAGTAAGGATATGGCTCGAATAAATTGGAGCAGCGACACCGAAACCATTTTGCGTCAAAATCGTGCGCTCTCAGATAATCCTGGAATCTGGAGCACTTTCAATGGTGAACGCATTGCCCTCTATGGCATTGAAGAAGTTCTGCTCTCCAACTCACTTAAAGCTGCGGGAGACATCGAGGTTGTTGAGAATAAGTTGTTAGTGCGCACAGGCGATAGCGTCGTAGCAATTGATGAGGTAATTCCAGCTGGCAAGAAACGAATGAGTGCAGAGGATTTCGCAAGAGGCGCGCGCCTTGCGGCAGGATCCAAATTTGAATAGCAAACCTTTCAAACCCTTCAAACGAGCAAAACCTAGCCCAGCTCGCTTGCTTGCTTTCGATTTAGTAACACAAGTTAATCGCGGTGGGGCATTTGCAAATTTAAGACTTCCAGAGTTGTTATCGGAGTCGAATTTGGAGCTTCGAGATCGAGCTTTTGCAACAGAACTCTCCTATGGAACGTTACGGATGCAGGGTAAACACGACTATGCAATAAGTAAGAAAATCGATCGAGCATTTGAAGAACTAGATGAAAAAGTTGTGGATTTATTGCGTTTGGGTGTGCACCAAATTTTTGAGATGCGCGTTCCGGTTCATGCCGCGGTTGGCGAAACAGTAGAGCTTGCAAGAGCTGTGGCAGGCGAATCAAAGGCGAGTTATGTAAATGCACTACTACGCTCGATAGCAGCAGATACAGAAATCTATTTAGAGCTAGAGAATGACGCGGAAGTTGATAATCTGTTTAAGTTGTCAATTCTTTATTCGCATCCAACATGGATAATTTCGGCATACTTTGACCAACTTAAGGATTGGGACGCGGTAATCAATTTATTGAAAATCAATAACGTTGCGCCCTCTCCACATATTGTTGCCTGGCCAGGAAAATCTACGGTGGCAGAAATTCTCGAGGTTGGGGGCGAGAAACTCCCAATAGGAACATACTCTGTACTTTCTAACCATTTACCAAACGAATATCCTGCTATCAAAGATAAGCGAGCTGGTATTCAAGATATGGGTTCACAGTTGATAGCGGAAATTTTCTATCAGACAAAAGATGAGCATTCCCTCTCTTGGCTTGATCTCTGTGCAGGCCCAGGTGGAAAAGCTGCATTGCTCAACAATTTATTGGCTACTGAAATACCGAGCGCACACTTTAAGGCTAATGAACCGAGTGACCACAGAGCGGAATTAGTAGCGCGAGTGGTTCCGCGATCCAAAATTGTCTCCTTCGATGGTCGTAATTTTGAAGATTTTGGTGAAACTTTTGATCGCATTTTAATTGATGCACCGTGTTCGGGATTGGGCGCACTTCGACGTAGACCTGAAGCGAGATGGCGTCGTTCACTCAATGATCTCAAGGAGTTATTGCCACTTCAACGCGAATTGATTGACTCTGCTTATGAAATGTTGAATGTAGATGGAATCATCGGGTTCGCAACCTGTTCACCACTCTTGGCTGAAACAAAAGGGCAAATTCTAGATGCGCTTTATCGTCATAAGAACCTACAACTACTGAACATTTCAGAGTTCTCGCCAGCAGGATCTCTTGGAGTAAATACTGACGGAACACTTCAACTTTGGACACACCTGCAGGAATCTGATTCTATGTTTATGGCGTTGCTAAAACGAACTTCCTAAACTAGAACGTAGAATTGATTGATATCGTGAGAAATCTAGGGGGAACGTTTTGATAAGGATTTGCCCAAGTATTTTAAACGCAGACAGATCAAATCTGCCTCACGAAATCTCCAGAATATCCGCGCAATCAGATCTCCTCCACCTAGATGTGATGGATAATATTTTTGTTCCCAACATGACTTTCACGCTGGAAGAGTCTCGTAAAATTATTCAAGAAACTCCAATTCCAGTTGATGCGCATCTCATGATAATTGACCCTGATTCAAAGGCTCATTTATATGCGCAAGCAGGCGCGGCAAGTGTCACATTCCATCTAGAAGCCAGCTCTAATCCAGAAGCCACAGGCCAATTGATTAAGAGTGAAGGCGCGAGAGTTGGAATTGCGTTAAAGCCAAATACACACTTCTCAGAACTGGCACCGCTCTTGGATTTTGTGGATATGGTGCTGATCATGACTGTAGAGCCCGGATTTGGAGGACAAAGCTTTATGTCTGAGATGATGCCAAAAGTTTCAGAGGCTCGTGCAGAAATTGATTCAAAACATTTTGGCAAAATCTGGTTGCAAGTTGATGGTGGTATTTCGCTAGATACAATCGAGGAAGCTACCTTCGCTGGAGCAGATACCTTTGTTGCAGGAAGTGCAGTTTTCAAAGCGGAGAAGCCAGGTGATATGGTGGAATTATTACGAGCTAAAGCGAGTAAAAGGTAAGCATCGATCCTGGTAAGTAGGTTAAAATTCGACCATGAAAAACTTTGAGTCACTTTGGGTCGAACTCAATGAAATCGCGGCAACTAAGCCGGAGGGCTCAGGAACAGTTAAGGAACTGGACGCCGGAATCCATGCCATTGGCAAGAAGATAATTGAAGAAGCAGGGGAAGTATGGATTGCTGCTGAGTATCAAAGTGATTCAGATTTGGCTTTAGAAATTAGTCAGTTGCTCTATCACTTGCAAGTTTTGATGATTTCACGCGGTATCAAAATCGAAGATGTTTATAAGAACCTATAGTAAGGAAAGCCGTTGACTTTAAAAATTGCAGTGCCGAATAAGGGATCACTTGCTGAAAGTTCTGCTTTGATGCTCCGAGAGGCTGGCTATCGCCAACGCACAGACCTGCGAGATCTAGTCTTTATTGATCCAGAGAATGATGTTGAGTTTTATTATCTTCGCCCAAGAGATATCGCGGTATATGTAGGCAGTGGCGAGCTTGAGGCTGGAATAACTGGGCGCGATTTGTTAATTGATTCCGGAGCGCAGGCAAGTGAAATTTTGCCACTTGATTTCGGTAAGAGCACATTTAGATTTGCGGCGCCTGCCAATCAGAACATTAAGGAAAGTGAATTGGCTGGGAAAAGAATTGCCACTGCATATCCTGGATTATTGGCAGAATATTTAGAACGTAAGAAAGTTAGCGCCGAGATTGTTCGTTTAGATGGTGCGGTTGAGAGCTCTGTAAGACTTGGTGTGGCAGATGTTATTGCTGATGTAGTGTCGACTGGCGGAACTCTTCGTGCAGCTGGCCTTGCGATTTTTGGTGATGTTCTTCTGCAGAGTGAAGCAATTTTGATTACTCGAAATGGCTACAAGGCAACACCCGTTATTGAAACTCTTGTGCGCCGATTAAATGGCGTTGTAATTGCCCGCCAATATGTTTTAGTTGATTACGATGTAAAAACTGTTGATTTAGAGCGTGCTTGTGCGCTTACTCCGGGAATCGAATCGCCTACGATTTCACCACTTCAAAAATCAGAGTGGAGTGCAGTACGGGCTATGGTGAAGCGGTCAGACATAAATAGAATCATGGATGAACTTTG
>WLIM01000054.1 GCA_009702205.1 Actinomycetota bacterium
AGGATTTGCTCGGGTTCGTGTAGATGGAACCGTCTATCCGATTGCCGAAGTTCCAAAGTTAAAAAAGCAAGAGAAGCACACAATTGAAGTAGTAGTTGACCGATTAACCGTTAAGCCAGATTCCAAGACGCGTTTAACTGATTCAATTGAGACCGCGCTTCGACTTGCGAGCGGTCTAGTGATTTTGGATTTTGTAGATATCAAAGTTGGCTCGCCAGATAAAGAACGAACATATAGCGAACATATGGCTTGTCACGATTGCGGTCTATCTTTCGAAGAACTTGAACCAAGATCTTTCTCCTTTAACTCACCATTCGGCGCCTGTCCGGATTGCTCTGGAATTGGAACAAAGTTAGAAGTTGATGTCGAGCTAGTAATTCCGGATGACGATTTATCTATTGCGGAAGGCGCAATCGCGCCTTGGTCTGGTGGTCAATCTTCGGAGTACTTCTCGAGACTGTTGGAGGGTCTAGCTAAAGAACTCAAATTCTCGCTATCAACCCCATGGAAAAAACTCTCCGCGAAGTCAAAGGATGCGATATTAAACGGTTGGGATTATGAAGTACATGTTAAGTACAAGAATCGCTATGGCCGGGTTCGTAATTATTCAACGGGATTTGAAGGCGTAACTTCTTTTATCGAACGTCGCCATTCTGAGACAGATAGTGATTTTTCTCGCGATAAATATGAAGCTTACATGCGAGAGACGCCGTGTCCTGTCTGTAAGGGAACTCGACTAAAGCCCGAAGTTCTTGCAGTGACTATTGGCGATAAAAGTATTGCAGCCATTTGCGAGCTTTCAATTAAGGAATGCGCACAATTTTTGAATAAGATTTCGCTAAATGCTCGTGAGAAACAGATTGCCGAGCGAGTGCTAAAGGAAGTAAATGCCAGACTAGGTTTCTTGCTTGATGTTGGTTTGGACTATCTATCTCTAGATCGACCTGCCGCAACGTTATCTGGCGGGGAAGCTCAACGTATTCGCCTCGCAACACAAATCGGCTCTGGATTAGTCGGTGTTCTCTACGTCTTGGATGAACCAAGCATCGGACTTCACCAACGCGATAACAGAAGATTGATTGACACGTTGACAAGATTGCGTGATCTTGGAAATACGTTAATCGTTGTAGAGCACGATGAAGACACGATTCGAACTGCCGATTGGATTGTAGATATTGGTCCTGGAGCAGGAGAACACGGGGGCCATGTTGTTTCATCCGGAGATTACCAATCTCTAATTTCAGCGAAGGACTCAATTACTGGCGCATATCTATCTGGACGTACGAAAATTGAAATACCAAAGGTACGTCGAGAGTTGGATTCGAAACGAAATTTGTTAGTCAAAGGAGCTCGGGAAAACAATCTGCAAAACATAGATGTTAGCTTTCCCTTAGGAGCATTTGTTGCAGTCTCTGGCGTAAGTGGCTCTGGTAAATCAACTCTTGTCAACGACATTTTGTATTCGGTTTTAGCAAATAAATTAAATGGCGCCCGGATTGTTCCTGGACGACATAAGTCAATTTCTGGGTTAGAGCATCTCGATAAAGTTGTCCACGTTGATCAATCTCCAATTGGTCGCACTCCGAGATCCAATCCAGCGACTTACACGGGAGTATTCGACAAAGTTCGTGCACTCTTTGCCGAAACTACTGAAGCTAAAATTCGTGGTTATCAGCAAGGTCGCTTCTCATTTAACGTTAAGGGTGGTCGTTGCGAGAACTGCGCCGGCGATGGAACCATCACTATTGAAATGAACTTCTTGCCAGATGTTTATGTGCCTTGCGAAGTCTGCCATGGCGCTAGATATAACCGAGAAACTTTGGAAGTGCACTACAAAGGTAAAACAATTGCTGAAGTATTGAATATGCCAATTGAAGAAGCGTTCTCGTTCTTCGAATCTGTCCCAGCAATTGCGCGTTATCTAAAGACGTTAAATGATGTTGGCCTTGGTTATGTACGACTCGGTCAATCTGCGCCAACGCTTTCTGGCGGCGAGGCCCAACGAGTTAAGTTGGCAACTGAGCTACAACGACGTTCTACTGGGCGCACAATTTATGTACTAGATGAACCAACTACTGGCCTGCACTTTGAAGATGTGCGAAAACTTCTGATAGTTCTAAATCGACTGGTTGATACTGGAAATACTGTAATAGTGATTGAACACAACTTGGATGTAATCAAATCCGCTGACTGGGTCATCGACTTAGGTCCCGAAGGTGGATCTGGTGGCGGAGTAGTTGTAGCAGAAGGAACTCCGGAGGATGTTGCAAAGAATAAAGCTAGCTACACCGGAGCATTTTTGGCTACATCACTAAAGGGATAACAAATGGCTGATCCCGCAAGCTATAGACCAGAGTCGATTCCATCTGACCCGGGTGTATATCGTTTTTTCAATGCGTCTGGAGCGGTCATCTATGTCGGTAAAGCTAAGAATTTAAAGAATCGACTTAATTCATATTTTCAGAAGAATTTGCTGGAAAAGACCTATCGCATGGTTAACGAAGCAGTTCGCGTTGATTGGACGATAGTAAATACTGAAGTTGAAGCGCTGCAATTAGAATTTACATGGATTAAGACCGAGAACCCAAAATACAACATTCAATTTAAGGATGATAAGTCTTATCCATATTTAGCAGTAAGTCTTAGCGATGAATATCCTCGGCTCTTCATTTCACGCGCTAAGAAACGCCCCGGAGTTAAATACTTCGGACCCTATGCACATGCTTGGGCGCTGCGAAGCAGCTTTGATGTTATCCAGAAACTCTATCCAATTCGCAGTTGCACTGACTCAAATTTTTCGAGAGCAGTTAAAAGTAAGCGCCAATGCTTGCTGGGGGATATCGGAAAATGTAGCGCTCCATGTGTTTCCTGGGTTAGTAAAGAAGAACATTTAGAGATCGCGAAAAAGTTGGTTAAGTTCGTAGACACAAACTCAGGTGATATCGCTTCCACCCTTAGCAAAGAGATGGAAGAGGCATCAGAGCGCGAAGAGTTTGAACAAGCGGCACGCATCCGAGATCAGATCTCGGCAATTGCAAAATCCAATGAAACTTCAGGAACATTTTTGAGCGAGAGTTTCTCGGCAGATCTTCTGGCAACACATTCTGAAATAACGCATGCAGGTGTCACTATGTTCGCAGTTAGACATGGTCGAGTAGTTGGTTCGCGATCTTGGATATTGGACCGCGCAGATGTTCTTGAAGGTGAAAACGTAATTGAGTCTATGATCTCAAAGATCTATTCCGAACTCGATGCACCTAGTGAGATTTTGGTGGATGAACTTCCGGAAAATACTGAAACGATTGAAAATTGGCTAACCGAGAAGTCTGGTCATAAAGTGGTTGTATCGAAACCACTTCGTGGTGATAAGCATGATGTTATTGCAACAGTTAAAAGAAATGCCCACCAAGCTTTGATTCAATATTTAAGTAAACGTTCGAACGATGCTGCGGTATCGGGAAGAGCACTCGAAGAGATTGCTAATCTATTGGACCTTCCCGAACTGCCACTTCGGATTGAGTGCTTTGATATCTCGAATATTCAAGGTAAACATATGGTTGCTTCAATGGTTGTATTTGAAGATGGCCAGATAAAGAAGAGTGACTACCGGAGATTTGCAATTGATGATGAGGCCGGTTTTGATGATACTCGCGCGATGCATCATGTTTTGACGAGAAGATTGAAACGATATTTATCGGAACGTGAAATTGATAATTCTGAGATCGCCGAATCCGGGGGAGCCCGACCAAAATTTGCATACCCACCACAACTAATTGTTGTCGATGGTGGCGCTCCACAAGTCGCAGCGGCCGCAAAAGCTCTTGCAGATTTAGGAATTTCTGACATATTTATTTGCGGACTTGCTAAACGACTTGAAGAGGTCTGGTTAGTCGACAGCAAAGAGCCAATCATTTTCCCAAGACATAGCGAGGGTTTGTATCTCTTGCAACGAATTAGAGATGAAGCACATCGATTTGCGATAACTTTCCACAGAAGCAGGCGCTCAAAGGTGATGCTCGAATCCTTGTTGGACGATATTCCAAAGTTAGGAGAGTCTCGTAGATCAGCTCTTCTAGAGCACTTTGGATCAGTCACTGCAATTCGTAAAGCAACGATTTTAGAGCTCTCGGCCATCCCGGGGATAGGTCCAAATATTGCAGAATCTATTTATTCGCATTTAAATATCGAAAACCTGCAAGGAGAGCGGATCAATATGGAAACTGGCGAGATTACTTGAGAGGATTAGGCCATGGGGTCAAATGAAGTTTTAGTAGTCACCGGAATGAGCGGTGCTGGTAAATCTACTATTTCTCATGCCCTCGAAGATTTAGGTTGGTATGTAGTGGATAATTTGCCACCGTCGATGATCGCTTCGCTCTGCGAGATGGCAGCAAAGACACCTTCTGCAATTGCGGTTGTTATTGATGTTCGCGGTGGCGAATTCTTTGACGATCTAACTAAGTCGCTCTCAGATCTTGGTGAATTAAATATCGCTAGAAGAATTCTATTTATCGATGCTTCGGATGATGTTTTGGTACGACGCTTCGAAGCCACGAGACGGCCACATCCATTGCAAGGTCCAGATCGCATATTAGATGGCATATCCAAAGAGCGAAAACGGTTGCAAGATGTACGTTCAGCTGCGGATTTTGTTATTGACTCATCGGCGCTAAATATTCATCAACTTGAAGCAAAGATTGGTGAAATCTTCAGCAAGGAGTCCGATTCAGATTTGCGGGTAAATATTCTCTCCTTTGGATATAAATATGGAATCCCAGTTGATGCCGACTTAGTTATGGATTGCCGCTTTATTGCCAATCCGCATTGGATTCCAGAGTTGCGTCCATTAACTGGGCTAGATAAAGCGGTCTCGGAAAATGTTCTTGCAAGTTCTAACGTCCAAGAATTTTTAGAGAAGTATCAATCGTTATTTGAAACAATGGCGGTTGGCTTCATGCAAGAGGGACGCAAATATCTGACACTTGCTGTCGGCTGCACTGGCGGGAAACATAGAAGTGTTGCGATCTCAGAAGAGCTAGCAAAGCGATTTTCGAATTCATCTAATGTCACGGCACGTAAAGTCGCTGCACATGCAGTTCATAGAGATTTGGGCCGCGAAGTTTAATGTCCAAGCGAACGCCAAAAGTTGTTGCATTTGGTGGTGGCCACGGTTTAGCTGCGACACTTACCGCATTACGTGATATCACGCCGACTATTACTGCTGTTGTAACTGTTGCAGATAATGGTGGTTCGAGTGGTCGCATTCGCGAAGAATTCAATTTCTTGCCACCAGGGGATTTGCGTATGGCACTTGCCGCTCTCTGTTCGGCAGATTCCTGGGGACAGAGTTGGGCAGAAATTATTCAGCATAGATTTAGTAGTTCTGGCGAACTAAATGGTCATTCACTAGGAAATTTACTAATGGCGGCACTTTGGGATAGCTCCGATGATTTGGTTGCTGGAATCGATCGCGTTGGTGAACTCCTGAAGATTGTAGGAAGAGTTCTACCAATGTCCTTAGACCCGCTTGATATTGAAGGAGTATTTGAAACAGCAGATGGGGAAATAGTTGTTAGAGGGCAGATTGAAGTAGCAACTGCCCATGGAAGATTGAAATCCCTGAAATTGCATCCCGCAAATCCAGTTGTTACACCACAAGTACTAACAGCGATCCAAGAGGCAGACTGGTTAACATTCGGTCCAGGCTCATGGTTCTCAAGTGTTATGCCGCATTTCTTACTCGAAGATTTGGCTAAAGCAATTGCCGCTAGCAAAGCTAAGAAAATCATGATTCTTAACTTGAAAGAGCGTGCGGATGCAGATGAGTTCGCTGGAAATTCCCCAGAGGAACATATCCAACTTGTTCTTTCACACTTACCTACCTTAAAACTTGATTTGGCGATAGCGGATCCCTCAATTATTGATGGCTCCAATGGTCTTGCGAATTTGGTCAAAAAAGTCGGGGGCGAACTAATAATTCACAATGTGGCCAAGGATACGGACCAAAATCATCATGATTCAATAAAAATGAGTTCACTTTTCTCACACATTTTTGCTGCAACCCTGCTTAAATAGCGCCCATGGCAATGACTTCGGCAGTGAAAGATGAATTGAGCAGGCTCTCAATCTCTAAACCATGTTGTCGCAAAGCAGACGTGTCTGCAGTACTTAGATTTGCCGGCGGCCTACATATAACCGCAGGAAAAATTGCAATAGAAGTGGAATTGGATACTGCACAAGGCGCAAGGCGTTTGCGCAAGGATATTTCAGAAATCTTTGGCCATGACAGTGAACTTGCAGTTCTATCGCCAAGTGGTTTGCGTAAGGGAAGCAGATATGTAGTCCGGGTTACTTCTGATGGCGATGCACTTGCAAGACAGACTGGGTTGATTGATGCTAATAATCGTCCGATTCGCGGATTACCTCCACAAGTTGTTTCAGCTGGAATTTGTGATGCTGAGGCTGCATGGCGCGGTGCGTTTCTTGCGCATGGCTCACTTACCGAACCTGGTCGTTCATCTGCTTTAGAAATTACTTGCCCAGGTCCCGAAGCGGCGCTTGCTTTAGTAGGAGCAGCAAGACGACTTGGTATCACCGCAAAAGCACGTGAAGTAAGAAGTGTTGATCGCGTGGTACTTAGAGATGGTGATGCAATCGGCGCACTGTTAACTAGGTTGGGCGCTCACGAGAGCGTTCTTGCTTGGGAAGAGCGAAGGATGCGTCGTGAGGTTCGGGCAACTGCTAATCGGTTAGCGAATTTTGATGATGCAAATCTCCGCAGATCTGCGCGTGCTGCTGTTGCGGCATCTGCGCGCGTAGCAAGAGCTATGGAAATTCTCGGGGAACAGATTCCCGAACATTTAAAGCAAGCTGGGGAGTTACGAATTAACCATGGTCAGGCAAGTTTGGAGGAGCTAGGTTCACTCGCAACTCCGCCAATGACTAAGGATGCAATTGCTGGGCGAATTCGCAGGTTACTTGCAATGGCAGATAAGCGGGCCCATGATTTAGGTATCCCGGATACTGAAGCTGGCTTAAGTCCAGACCTTTTGGCCGAGTAAGGCGCAGATTTCTCACATTAGACCCTACTTATTCGGATCGTATTGGGAAAAATTGCGTAATGACGGCTGATAGGATTTCATCCTCTACAGCGTTGTGGTTATAAATTTTCGCTTTTTTCTACTCTGAGGCAGGCAAATAAATGGTACGTGTCGGAATTAATGGTTTTGGACGAATTGGTCGTAACTTCTTTCGCGCAGCTCTGCAATCTGGTGCTGATATCGAAATCGTAGGTATTAACGATCTAACTGATAATGCAACTCTTGCTCATCTCTTGAAGTATGAC
>WLIM01000055.1 GCA_009702205.1 Actinomycetota bacterium
CAGCCGGATATCGTGGTCAACGTTCCCGTCTGTTCTCAAAAGCTAAAGAGCAAGTTACGCACTCGCTCGTTTATGCATTCAATGATCGTAAAGATAAGAAAGGCGATTTCCGTCGTCTTTGGATTCAACGCATCAACGCTGGAACTCGTGCAAACGGAATGACTTACAACCGTTTCATCCAGGGATTAAAGTCTGCCGGTGTTGAAGTTGATCGCCGCATTCTCTCCGAGCTTGCAACTAACGATCCAGCTGCTTTTGCTGCGCTGGTTGAAGTTGCTCGCAAGCACGTTGTAAATGCCTAATAACCAAATTACGAGCCTTCACTCTCCACATGTTGAGAGAGTGAAGGCTCTTTTGGGTTCTCGTGGCAAGAAAATTCGAGCTACAGATAAAGAATTTATCGCTGATGGAATACAAAGCGTTCGTGAAGTTCTGCGCCCAAGTTTTGATGGTGCTCCTATTCTGATTCACTTATATGTAACCGAAAAAGGCTACGTGAAATTAGGGGAGGAGATCTCGCCAGAGCTTCTTTCAAACGCTCCGATAGTTCATGTCTCAGATGCTGTGATGAATGAAATGGCAGAAACCGAATCACCTCAAGGAATTCTCGCGCTCTGTAAATTCACGGAAATTACTCTCTATAAAATCAAGCAACGCGAAGCTAAGAAGATTGCATATTTCTGGGAGATTCAGGATCCAGGAAATTCCGGAACAGTAATTAGAACCGCAGAAGCACTCGGCTTTGATGCAGTGATTTTTTCGAATAACAGCGTTGATGCTTATTCTCCAAAAACTGTGAGAGCCACGGTTGGTGCGCTATGGCACCTACCCGTAGTCCAGGGAGTTTCGCTAGAAGAATTGATGGACTTCGCCACATCAAATGATTTCTATACGATTGCCCTTGCTGGCGATGGAAGCGGTTCTCTATTGGATCTACTTAAGAACGAAAGAACTATTTTGATCTTTGGAAATGAAGCTCGGGGATTGCCGGAAATTTCGGGGTTAGATGCCAGAGCTGCTATTCCTATGAGCGGGCGAAGCGAAAGTTTAAATGTTGCGAGTGCTGCTGCAATCGCGATGTTTGAGGTTGGAATTCGGTAGGATTTAAGCATTATGTCCATAAGCATCGCAGAGGTAAACGAGAGCGCAAAGAGCGCACTACTTGCGATTTCGTCAGCGACTGATCTTGCTGCCTTAAAATTAGTAAAGATTGAACACCTCGGAGATAAATCGGGGCTTTCAAAGGCTAGCCAAGCACTTGGGAAAATAGCAGCGGAAGAGAAAGCGGCTTTTGGAAAAGTTGTGGGCGCCGCAAAAGCTGAAGTATCTGCCGCATACGAAGCTAGAGTTAAAGTGCTCGAAACCGAAAGAGACGCAAGGGTTTTGATTGAAGAGCGCGTAGATGTCTCGCTCCCAGCATCTAATATTCCAAAGGGTGGCTTGCATCCATTAACAATTCTTACAAATGAAATTTCTGATCTCTTTATCGGTCTTGGATACCGTGTTGCCGAAGGACCAGAGCTTGAAGCCGAATGGCTAAATTTTGATGCGCTAAATATTCCAGCTGATCATCCAGCTCGAACAATGCAGGATACGTTTTTCATTGAACCCTTAGATTCCAAGTTGGTTCTTCGTACTCACACTTCTCCAGTGCAAATTCGCACAATGCTTGAGAATCAACCGCCTATTTATGTAATCTGCCCTGGCCGCACCTATCGTGCTGATGAATTGGATGCCACCCATACTCCAGTTTTTAGTCAAGTAGAGGGGCTCGTTATTGATCGTGGAATAACTATGGCCGATCTAAAAGGAACTCTTGATTATTTTGCTCAAAGTATTTTTGGTCCGGATGTAATAACTAGATTACGACCTTCTTTTTTTCCATTCACAGAACCTAGCGCGGAAGTTGATTTCTTTTTCAATGGACGTTGGATTGAATGGGGCGGTTGTGGAATGGTCAATCCAAAAGTACTTGAAGTGTGCGGTATAGATACATCTGAATTTTCAGGCTTCGCCTTTGGTATGGGACTTGAACGCACGCTAATGGTTCGCCACGGAATTACCGACATGCATGACATTGTTGAAGGCGACATCCGATTCACTCGCAGCTTTGGATTGGGAATCAAATGAAGATTCCAATCTCTTGGATAAGAGAATTTGTCGATTTGCCAATCGATATTCCACTTTCCACTTTGGAAAATGCCTTCGTAAATGTCGGCTTCGAGGTAGAAGAAATAATCATTACAGGCGCTGATCTTTCGGGCCCACTTGTGGTCGCTAAGGTGGAGTCGATCGAAGAGTTGAGTGGAAACAAGAAACCTATTAGATATGTCGGGTTAAATTGTGGAGAAACTGATATTCGTTTTGTTATCTGCGGCGCTACGAATTTTGCTGTCGGAGATTTAGTTGTGGCCGCGCTACCTGGGGCGGTGCTACCTGGAAACTTTGCGATCTCGGCTCGCGAGACTTATGGAAAAATAAGTAATGGCATGATCTGTTCTGCACGCGAATTGGGCCTTAGCGATGAACATGCGGGAATTATTGTTCTGCCGAATGAGAGCGCCAAGCCTGGAACCGATGCCATTTCGTTACTAGAAATTAACGATGTAATTATTGATGCTGCTGTAAATCCAGATCGCGGCTATGCACTCTCTATTCGAGGGTTGGCGCGAGAGTTAGCTGCATCTTTAGATCTGAAGTATCAGGATCCAGCATCGAAAGTTGATGCATCGAAATATGCAATAAACAGCGATGGTATTCAAGTTGTAATTGAGGATCCATCTGCACTTTCAGTTGTGTATATTCGAAGTATCTCTGATTTTGACGCAAAGGCAAAGACTCCTATTTGGATGAGTCGTCGAATTGAAAAATGTGGAATGCGTTCAATCTCATTAGCCGTTGATATTACTAACTATGTGATGCTTGAACTTGGCCAGCCGCTACATGCATTTGATTCGACAAAGATTTCAGGATCACTTTTCATGAGAAGAGCTGGCGAAAGTTCTACATTGAAAACGTTAGATGGACAAGACCGTAAACTCGATAAGGAAGACTTAGTTGTTGCCGACAAGAGCAACGCACTGGCCTTGGCCGGTGTCATGGGCGGTGCTAGTTCAGAAGTCACAGAATCAACAACATCAATTGCGCTAGAGGCTGCACGTTTTGAGCCAATAACAATTGCTAAAAGCTCTAGACGACATAAATTGTCCTCCGAAGCGTCACGTAGATTGGAACGAGGTGTCGATCCTTCATTGGCACAGATTTCATCAGCTAGAGCGATCGATTTAATGATCGAACTCGGAGGCGCTAAATATGTTGGTTCCAGCAAAGCGGGAGAAGCGCGGTTTGCTCCCATTGTAAGTTTTGATCCAAATTTCGTCTCTAAATACCTTGGAACCAAAGTCTCACTTGCGGAAGTTGAAGCGAAACTAATTGTTGTTGGTTGTGACGTCTCGAAAAAGTCAGATAGCGAATGGTTGATTGACCCTCCTTCTTGGCGTGCTGATTTAAGTCTTGCACCAGATTTAGTCGAAGAAGTAGCAAGAATGATTGGCTATGAAAGAATTCCATCCACGCTGCCAACAGGAAAAAGTGGTGCGGGTCTATCTTCTATTCAATATCGCAAACGATCTGTTGCGAACTATTTGGCCAGTAATGGGTTCTCTGAGGTCTACAACTCACCGTTCGTGAATCCCGCTTTTGTTGCAGATTTAGGATTTGTCGGAGATCGTGCAAAGAGTTTCAAATTAGCAAACCCGATGTCGGAAGAATTTCCTGATTTGCGAACACATCTGTTGCCAGGTCTCTTGTTGACAGCTGTTCGAAATCAGGGGCGTGGTGCAAGTGATATCGCAATTTTCGAAATTGGTTCAGTATTTCGAAATACAGAGAAATTGATTGGTCCTGGAATAGTTGGAATAGAGAGCGTTCCAGACGCAAAGACCAAGGAAATTATTTATAAGAGCGTTCCAAATCAACCGCTACATGTGGGCGCTGTGGTTGCCGGAAAATTGGCAGGCGATAGTTGGCATGTTAAGAGTTCCAATTTCACATGGGTAGAAGCCATTGGTTTCGCTAAATCAATTGTAGAAAGCGCTGGAAGTGTTCCAAATACAGTAGCTTCAGATTTTGCTCCTTGGCATCCCGGGCGGTGTGCCGAGATTCAAGTTGATGGAAAACCTGTTGGGCATGCTGGCGAGTTGCATCCAAGAGTAATTGCTCAATTGGGTCTGCCTGAACGTTCATGCGCCTTTGTTGTAGTTTTGAGCGCTATACCTTTCCTTGAATCAAAGAAGTCTCAAACTCTGCTAACCATGCCACCAGCAATTCAGGATATTTCACTCATTGTCGATGAGAAAGTTTCGGCTGAGCAAGTGGAGAAAGCGCTTCGAGAGGGAGCGGGAGAGATGCTTGAGAGCATTACTCTCTTTGACCGATATGAAAAAATGGGCGAGGGGAAAATTTCTTTAGCTTTTACACTTGTTTTCCGGGCCGAGGATCGCACGCTTACAGCCGATGAAGTATCCAACTATCGCGAGGCTGCAACAGCAACTGCGGCGAAGAATTGTGGAGCAATTTTACGGTCCTAACTTATGCATATTTATACATAATATTGCATAAATATGCGCTATCGGGTATGATACGGGAATGAAAATCGGTGTAGTTGGCGCGAGTGGGTATGCAGGGGGAGAGCTCCTTCGGATTCTTGCAGCGCATCCAAATTTTGATCTGATGTATGCCAGCGCCGGACAAAATGCTGGCGAAGACATAACCTCGATACACCCACAATTACTCTCTTACGCAGGCAGGAAATTTGCTACGACGGAGTTATCTGAAATAAACAAATGCGAATTGGTTTTCCTGGCTCTTCCACACGGTGAATCTGCTTCGCTAATTTCGAAGATTTCGGATTCGATTAAGGTTGTTGACCTCGGTGCCGACTACAGATTGCAAGACGAAAATTCATGGAACAAGTATTACTCGGGAAGTTATGCAGGCAAATTTACTTATGGCCTCCCTGAAGTTTCTAATAATTCCGAGGTAATTGCAAAGCAATCACGTATCGCAAATCCAGGATGTTATGCCACGTCAATTATTTTAGGAAGCGCACCTGCTTTAGCAGCCGGCATTGTTGACCCAAGCAATTTCGTAGCTGTTGCTGCAAGTGGGACTACTGGTGCTGGTCGCACCGCGAAAATACATTTATCTGCAAGTGAAGTGGTCAATAACCTAACTTCTTACAAATTCGGCGGAATTCATCAGCACACTCCTGAGATTGAAGAACATCTCTCTCTGATAAATAACTCCGACGTCAAATTCTCTTTTACGCCGATTCTTGCGCCTATGCCCAGAGGAATTTTGGCAACAGTTAGCTCACAATTGATCCGAAAGATTGACACTAAAGAAACACATAGGATTTATTCGGACTATTACGCGAAATCAGCTTTCGTGAAAATCTTGCCACTTGGAGAAATGCCGCAAACATCAATGACGGTCGGAACAAATTTTGCCCTAATTCAAGTAGCGGTTGATGAACACGCCAATCGACTTATCGTTTCAATTGCCATTGATAATTTAGGTAAAGGTGCCGCTGGTCAGGCAATTCAGAATGCAAATATTATGTGCGGATTACCGGAAACCACCGGGTTGATTCAATTGGCTGCTAAGTAATGTTTCTCTTCAAATACGGTGGGCATGCCATAAGTAATAATGACGGAATAGATCCGGCACTAGAAGTGTTGGCCAAGCTGATTAAGGCCGGAGAGCAAATCGTAATTGTTCATGGTGGTGGACCCGCTATCAACCGCGAACTTGAAGTTCACGGAGTTAAGAGCGAGATGATTGGTGGACTTAGAAAAACAACACCAGAAGTTTTTGAAATAGTTCAACGAACTTTATGCGGTGAAGTTCTTCGAAAATTGGTTAACCAACTTATTTCACTTGGTATTAATGCGGTAGGAATTAGCGCCGGCGATGGCCATCTAACAAGAGCAGAGATTGCCGATCCAAATTTAGGCTTAGTGGGGGAGTTGGTTTCAACTAATCCAAAGTTTCTATTCGATCTACTTGGGTCAGGATTCACTCCCGTGATCGCTCCAATCTCAATTACGAAACAAGGTACTGCAGTAAATATGAATGCAGATATTGTTGCTGGTGCTTTAGGCGGGGCTATGTTGGCAAAAACCGTTCTATTCTCAACTGATGTGGCAGGAATTTATCGAAATTGGCCGGACACGGAATCACTTATTGAGGCAATCTGCGTAGATGAATTAGTTGCAATCTCAAAAGACTTTAGAGACGGAATGATACCTAAAGCACAGGCTGCGATAAATGCCATTTCATCGGGTGCTAAGAGTGTTCGAATTTTTGATGGCCGCGAAGCAAAGAATATTGAAGCTGCTATAGCCGGCAAATTAGGTACGTTAGTAGTACCTAAATGAAAAGCATTTCAAGCAATGTGCAGGCGCAGACTCGTTGGAAGAATTCACTCCAGAATAATTATGGAACGCCTGAAATTTCTTTAGTTAAGGGTGTGGGGGCACAGGTTTGGGATGGCGATGGTAAGGAATATCTTGATTTCCTAGGAGGTATTGCAACTAATATTTTGGGCCACGCACATCCTCTTCTGATTGAGGCTATTACCAATCAAGCCAAAGAACTAAGTCACGTAAGTAATCTTTACTCGCATCCACGAGTACTTGAATTAGCTGAGAAACTAGTTGAACTTACCGGTGCTAAAGACGCAAAGGTATTCTTTGCAAACTCTGGGGCAGAGGCAAACGAAGCTGCAATCAAATTATCGCGTTTAACTGGCCGCAAGAAGATTATCTCAACCTATGGATCTTTTCATGGCCGAACGATTGGTGCACTTTCTATTACCGGTCAAGTCGCTAAACGTAAGGCTTTTCTTCCGCTACTGAGCGATGTGAAATTCATTCCATTCAACGACATTTCTGCTGCGAAGAGGGCAATCCGAAGGAAAGTCGCAATGGTTATTGTTGAACCTATCCAAGGTGAGAATGGTGTTGTTGTTCCCGATCTGGGATATCTCAAAGAGCTTCGGACATTAACGCGCAAGCATGGAGTGCTTCTAGCTTTTGATTGTGTGCA
>WLIM01000056.1 GCA_009702205.1 Actinomycetota bacterium
ATCACTATAAACGACAGGTCAAGTGCTACAGGACCAAGTCTGAGTGGTGGAATGAAGCGGCGAACAAAGTTCACTACAGGATCTGTGATTGCGTAGATGAATTCTGCAATCGCGAGAATAATTCCACGTGGCCGCCAATTACTTGCAAAGATTCGAACATAATCCAGAATTAAACGTCCAACCAACGCTAAAACAAAGATGTTTAACGCAGTATGTAATAAGTCAAATAGCAGACTCAATTAAGTATCAGCTCTGGTTGAAGAAGCTTGCCTGCGCAGCGGCCGTCTTATCTTCATTGCTTACTTTTACATTTGGAGGTGTAAGCAAGAAAACTTTAGAAGTAACTCTTTCGATACTTCCATAGTGACCAAAAACTAAACCAGAAGCAAAATCGATCATGCGCTTGCGCTCTGACTCTTCCATGTCACTTAGATTCATAATTACTGGTTGTCCGAGACGATAGTGCTCGCCAATACCGCGAACATCGCTATACATTCTTGGGTGAAGAGTAATAATTCGATCAATTACTGCGCTCTCTTGAACAACTGGCGCCGGTGTCACAGAGCGAGTTGGTCGAAGGTATGAAGGGGCTGGTGTCTCTGCTACTGGAGCAGTACGAAGTGGACGAGAGAAACGAGGTTCACTCGCGACAACTTCATTTGAAGTTAAGTTGCCCTCTTCGTCATCGACAAGTCCAAGGAAGTTCGCTGCTTTTCTAAATGCATTAGCCATGGGATAAGCCTAAGTTAGGGACTAACGAACTCCGAGTATTTGGCTACCAATTCGAATGTGTGTCGCACCATTCGTTATTGCCGCTTCAAAATCATTACTCATCCCCGCAGAAATGGCCGTAATTTTGGGATAGTCCAGAGATAGCTTTCTCGAAATTTCACTAAGCCCCTTGAATGCCAATCCGGGATCTTTGCCCAACGGCGCTACGGCCATTACCCCCAAGATGTTGAGGTTTGAAAGTGGCGATATGGAATCAACCAATTCGTGCAATTTTGCTGGTTCAACTCCCCCGCGATTTTCACTTTGATCAAGAGCTAATTGTATAAAAATATCCTTATTTCGCCCCAATTCATTTAACTTTGTGGCATGTGAAAGTTGATCGACAGAATGAATAATATCTGCCCAGTTACTTATGGATTTGAGTTTGTTGCTCTGGATTTGACCTTGAAAGTGCCAGATTGAATCAGCTGGGAGTTGCGGCGCCTTTAAGCTGGCTTCTTGATCTCGATTTTCTCCAAAATTGCGGATACCCAGTTCGTAAAGGATCTCAACATCACTTGCTGGAAATGTCTTGGTCACAACAATCAACGTAATTTCATCCGGATTGCGGTTAGCTCCTTTGGCGGATGCTTCAATGCGCGCAGAAACTCGTGCCAAGTTTTCAGATAGCTCACTTCTGCGCAAAATCATAAGACCACTACTCCAGCGCTTCTACCAGTCTGGCCATCTCTGCGATAGGAGAAGTAATTCTCATTATGCGCTGTGCAAATCTTTAGAGCGCTAACTTCAACTTCGAGCTCTTCCAATTCAAATCTCACTGCATTTACTAAGTCAAGACAATGGCGATGGGCCGTTGTGGCTAATTTGGGTTTCTGGGCAACTGCATCCGCATACATTTCGCTATCGACTTCATAACATTCCTCGCAAATCGCTGGTCCGATCGTTGCTTTGAGATCAGTAGCGCCTAATTGGCGCATCGCCAAAACTGATTTGCTGATGATTCCATTTAGAACTCCTTTGCGCCCGGCATGCACTGCGCCAACTACTGAACTACTTGTGAGAAGTATCGGCAGACAATCCGCTACAAGGACAACTAAGGGCAGGCCTTTTACCTTTGTAACTATGGCATCGGCAGTAACTGGGGAATTATTTTCATCCGTAATCTCCACAACGCCATCCCCATGTATTTGATTCATAAAAACTGGGCGTTTTTGGCTAACTAAGTTCCCAATAATTTCTCGGTTGGCCGCGACTAAATCGGCCGCATCACCTACATGATCACCTAAATTAAGTGAGGCATATTTCGCATTCGATACACCGCCAGCTCGCGCAGTAAAGAGCAGTTGCGCCATTTAAGTATTGAAGTAATTTATTACTTCATGAAATCTGGAATATCAATGTCATCTTCTGTAACTAAATCTTCAAAGGTGATTCGCTTACGAGGCGCATTCGCAGTTGAGATTGAAACAGTAGGAACATCAAGAGCAACAGCAAGTGGGTCATTGGCAGCGATTGGATCAGCATTGCCCGAAAGTGAGGCAGCATCAATGACTGGAACTGAAACCTTCTTAGGCAGTCCACCTTCGAAACCAGCAGCAATAACAGTCACGCGAACTTCATCGCCAAGTGCATCATCGATCACTGTTCCGAAAATAATATTTGCGTCAGGATGAGCAGACTGCGCAACAAGTTCTGCAGCTTCACTCAACTCAAATAGACCAATATCCGAACCGCCTGCGATTGAAAGCAGAACTCCGTGGGCTCCATCAATTGATGCTTCTAGTAGCGGACTTGAAATCGCAA
The DNA here is from genome assembly GCA_009702205.1 of Actinomycetota bacterium. Lineage (GTDB taxonomy): Bacteria > Actinomycetota > Actinomycetes > Nanopelagicales > Nanopelagicaceae > AAA044-D11. The sequence goes on from WLIM01000056.1 coordinate 2,536, forward strand.
GTTCTGCTGCGCGAGTCGCACGAGCTTCCCCGCGAGCTGAACCAATTCCCATAAGCGCAGAACCTGCACCTGACATAACGCTTTTAACATCTGCGAAGTCCAAGTTAATTAGACCAGGCGTTGTAATTAAATCTGTAATTCCCTGAACGCCGGAGAGCAACACTTGATCAGCACTTCTAAATGCTTCAAGTTGGCTAATCGAACGATCAGAAATTGCAAGTAAGCGATCATTTGGAATAACAATTAACGTGTCAACTTCTGCGCGCAATAGCGCGATACCTTCGTCTGCTTGTGCAGTACGACGTTTGCCTTCAAAAGTGAATGGCTTAGTTACTACACCAACTGTTAATGCACCCAAATCTTTTGCAATCTTTGCAATAATTGGTGCGCCACCTGTTCCGGTTCCACCACCTTCTCCTGCAGTAACAAAAACCATATCCGCGCCACGAAGCATCTCTTCGATCTCTTCAGTGTGATCAACTGCAGCTTGTCTTCCAATTTCAGGTGCTGCACCTGCGCCGAGTCCTCTTGTTAACTTTCTACCAATATCTAATTTCACATGAGCATCACTCATTATTAATTGTTGTGAATCGGTATTGATTGCAATGAACTCAACACCTTTGAGTCCTGCTTCAATCATGCGATTGATTGCATTAACACCGCCGCCACCAACTCCAACAACTTTGATGACTGCTAAATAATTCTGTGGTGTAGCCACAATCTGCCTCTTTCTTAACCCTAAATCTCTACTTGAGATTTACGTGATGCCTTCTTGATTGGCAAAACTATGCGGGTTCACACTCGCAATCAACGACCGACACGAATTAAAAAACTTTAATTTTTTACTTTTATTTTCGCGATATTTTTAACGAACAATTGGTGAATTAGCAATACTGATATCCACTTCAGCTATTTTCTTATTCTCTGGTAGCCCCAACAAACCCTCTAATACTTTGCTTTTTACTGCGATATCGGCACTGCTATTTCCAGCACCCCAATTAATCATTACTGAGTGCTTATTGTGATTCATCTCCATCTTTACTTCTTTAGTTGATGAAACTTCGAGCGCCAGCAACGATCCCAGAAGGTTGGAAGGTAGATGGGAAACAAAATTTGCAATAACGCGCCGATCCCCGTGACTGCTTTTGCCTAAGGCGATTTCTGCCAAGTTGTTGAATCTAATTGGGCTTGAGAATTCCACCCCATTGCTTGCTAAATATCTTGGTCCATTAGCACCGGAATTTTCCTTGAATACTGCCACTGGCCTGCGTTCGTTAATTTGAATTGAGACTTTTCCACTCCACCAGTTGCGTGAAACTTTAGCGCTGGAGATCCATTCCAGATCTTCAATTAGATTCGACTCACCTCTTGGATTAATCCGAGCTAGTGGTTCGCCTATTCTTATCTTTGATTCCCCAGCGTTTAGTTGCGTTAGCACCAGAGCTTTCTGATTCGTTCCAAATATTTCAATCGAATCAACTGCCAATATTTTTGACCAACCTAATCCATATGCAAGGCTCGCAATTAGAAGAATAATCAACGTCGTGCGAAGTATTCGTTTGGCTCTAATTGGCAACTTGATCCTCTAGCATTTGCAGAATAAGTGGCACCAATAAATTCACATCTCCGGCTCCAAGTGTGATGATTACATCGCCACTTGTTGCAACTGAAACAGCCTGCGAAACAACCTCAATCATTGATGGTTCGAATTTAACTTTTGGATTAGCCATTGCATTGGCAATCAAAACTGAAGAAACACCAGGAATTGCTGCTTCACTCGCAGCATAAACTTCAAGCAGGAAAACGTGGTCGGCAATTGCCAAAACTTCGGCAAATTCATCGACAAACATTGCTGTTCGTGAATAGCGATGGGGTTGGAAAATAACTATTACCTTGCCACTTCCAGCAAATCTTTTTGCAGTCTCTAGAGTTACTCGAACTTCTGTTGGATGATGGCCGTAATCATCAATAACAGTAATTCCGTTGACACTTCCCTTATTTTCAAAGCGACGTTTGGCACCACTAAAGCTGCCAAGTCCGGCAAGCATTTCAGCTACGGGAGCGCCAAGCTTTAGGCCTGCTGAAAGCGCCGCAGTGGCATTTTCGATGTTATGTCGACCTGGAATAGAAAGCGACAACTCACCAAGCACTTTCCCAAGCTTGGTTATTCGCGCATGTGCCTGCGAAGCTTGTAGCGAAATATGTGAAATCGAAAAGTCTGCACTCTCGCCATAAGTCAGAATCTCAATATCATTTCGCTCGACTTTAGATAGTAAATCTATGACACCAGGACTATCAATTCCAGCAACGAGGAAACCACCTGGTTGTATCGAGTCAACAAATTGTGCAAATATCTTGTTTACTGATTCCATATCAGGGAAATGATCCACGTGATCAAGTTCGATATTTGTGATTATCGCGCCAAAAGGTTTGTAGGCCAGGAATGATCCATCTGACTCATCGGCTTCAGCTACGAAAATTTCACCGGAACCAAGGTGAGCATTTGTGCCACCTCGATTAATCATTCCCCCAATTGCGAATGAAGGATCAAGCCCAGCTTGCTGTAGTGCGACGGTTAACATTGAAGTAGTCGTAGTCTTACCGTGTGTTCCCGCCACAGCAATAGATTTCGATTCCGACATCAGCAAGGCAAGTGCTTGAGCTCGAGTGAGAATCACTAAACCTTTTTCAATTGCCGAAAGTACTTCTGGATTATTCTTATCAATCGCGCTGGAAACTACTAAGACTTCGCTTGATCCCAAATTTTCAGAACTATGACCGACAAAGACAGTTGCTCCTAAAGTTTTTAAGCCAGTTAATACAGTTGAATCTTTCGCGTCGGATCCTGAAACGCTAATCCCCCGAGCCAACATGATGCGCGCAATTCCACTCATTCCGGCCCCGCCGAGTCCTATGAAATGCACCTTCTTCTCTGCTAGTTGGGCGAGATTCATTTCGGGATCACCATAATTTTTGCTAAAACTATTTGGCCAATTTTTTGAGCAGCTGGGGTAAGCGAAATTGGTGTCCGCTTTGCTTTCCATGAATCGGCTTTCAAAGCCAAGTCATCAATATTTGAATTTAGCCAATCTGAAGTGAAGTTCGAGTTATCACAAATCTCGGCAGCACCTTTTGATACCAGGTCAGCGGCGTTAGCGTTCTGTTCTCCGTTGCCAATCGGGAGCGGAACAATTAATGCAAAAGAATTGACAGCATCAATTTCTGCACAAGTAACTGCGCCACCTCTAGAGATAACTAGGTCGCTAGCCACATACATCTTTGCCATATCCGAAATATATGCGAGTGGCACATAACCTGGACGCGCTTTTGGAAGTGAATTCTTACTTCCAACGCCATGAATAACGTTGAACCCTTTTTCAAGGAGAAAATACAAGGATTCTGAAATTGTTCTGTTAATCGCTTCTGCCCCAAGAGATCCACCAAAAACGAAAATTGTTCGCTTTGTGCGATCTAGGCCCAATTCGTTGTAAGTATCTGTCCAAATCGCAGAAAGTTCAGACTTGCTCATATTAGAAATTGCAAAAATATCTGAACGCAATGGCATTCCAACTAATTTCGCCGATTGCCAACTTCCTCCGAACTTAGACGTGCTCTTGAAGGCAATCAAATTCTCGTCAGCAAATTTTGCACCTAATTTATTGGCCCAACCAGGAATCGCATTAGCCTCATGAATTATTAACGTAACCCCGAGAATTCTTGCCGCAATGTAACAAGGAGCGCTTACGTATCCACCAAACCCAATTACCAAGTCAGTGCTTCTTACGATCTTCAATGCCTGAGCCACCGCAATGGCAAACTTAATTGGCCAAAGGATCGCCCGGAAATCAAATTTGCGTGGAAGCGGTGATTTCAAAATTGTATGCAATTTAAGCCCTGCACTTGGCACTAGTTCGCGTTCGATTCCAAATTTGGTTCCGACAAATTCACAAGCCACATCTTCACTATTTTCAAGAAGCCAATTAGCTACTGCAAGTGCGGGTTCAACATGTCCTGCTGTGCCGCCTCCTACTAATAGAACTCTATGCATCAGTTGGCTCCGCGTTTAGCACTGCGGGCTGCTATGTATTGTGGTTCGCGACTTGCCACATTAAGTACAAATGAGAGCGCCAGGCAGTTTGCAACTAAAGATGATCCACCGTAGGAAATGAAAGGAAGAGTTACACCGATTACAGGAACAATTCCCACATCAGTCATTAAATTGACTAGCACTTGAAGAATAATCCAACATCCAATTCCAGTTACAACATACTTCTGAAAAAGATCCTTTGTATTGATGGCAATTCTAAATATTCCAAAGATCATTACGCCAAAGAGTCCGATGACTGTCATAGTTCCAAGTAAACCTAGTTCCTCACCAATTACCGAGAAAATAAAATCAGTATGCGCCTCAGCTAGATTCGCCCACTTCTGTTTACTTGCACCAATTCCTACTCCAAAGAGGCCACCGCTTGCAAGACTCATAAGGCTGTGCGCTGGCTGCCATCCGGCTAATTTATAAATTTCAGGTGCGAAGGGATCGATAACTGCTTTAAATCGTTTCAAACGTGC